>JALSHL010000187.1 GCA_026982255.1 Paracoccaceae bacterium
CAGGAATACCGGTGGTGCGCAACAGCGCCTGCGCCAGCGGATGTTCGGGGATGCGCAGGGCGACGCTGTCCAGTCCGGCGGTGACCAGATCCGACAGGCCCGACTGCGGTTTGCGTTTCAGCACCAGCGTCAGCGGACCGGGCCAGAAGGCGGTGGCGAGAGCGCGCGCAGGGGCGGGCAGTTCGGCAATGCGTTCGACCGCGGCCAGATCGGGCAGATGCACGATCAGCGGGTTGAATTGCGGGCGGTTCTTGGCGGCGAAAATACCGGCAACGGCGCGGTCGTCGCGCGCATCGGCGCCAAGGCCATAGACGGTCTCGGTCGGAAAGGCGAGCAGACCGCCGCCCTGCAAAATCCGTGCCGCGCGGGTGAGGCCGGTTTCGTCCGGTTCCAGTAGGGTGGTTTTCATGCTGACGCCGCGTATAGCTTGCCCGCAAGCGGGCGGGGTTCTAGTTTATGCTGCAATAGCGCAACGCGGGCCGCTTGGCAAAGAGCAAAGGGAACTGGAAATGACGTATAAAGCTCCTGTTGAGGAAATCCTGTTTTATCTGGACAAGGTGCTGGAGGCCGGGCGGGTGGCGGAGACCGAACGCTTTGCCGAGGCGACACCGGATATGGTGGAAGCGATCCTCGGGGAGGCGGCGCGCATGGCCGAGGAGGTGCTGGCACCGCTGAACGTGGTCGGTGATCTGCATCCGGCGCGCCTTGTGGACGGGCAGGTGGAATGCTCGCCGGGGTTTGCCGATGGCTACAGGGCGATTGCCGAAGGCGGCTGGGTCGGGATTGCTGCTGACCCGCAATACGGCGGTATGGGGCTGCCGATGGTGCTGGCCTCGGCCGTGGGCGAGATGATTGACGGTGCCTGCCTGTCATTGTCGCTCAATCCGTTGATGACGCAGGGCCAGATCGAGGCGCTGGAACATCACGCCAGCGACGAGATCAAGGCGCTGTATCTGCCGAAACTGGCCTCGGGGCAATGGACCGGCACGATGAACCTGACCGAGGCGGGGGCGGGCTCCGATGTCGGAGCGCTGCGCACCCGGGCGGTACCGAACGATGACGGCACCTATGCGGTGACGGGGCAGAAGATTTTTATCAGCTGGGGCGATCACGATCTGGCGGAAAACATCTGCCATCTGGTGCTGGCGCGCCTGCCCGGTGCGCCGGAGGGCAGCAAGGGGATCAGCCTGTTTCTGGTGCCGAAATTCCTGCCCGATGCGGATGGCAACCCGGGGGTGCGCAACGGGGTGCGGGCGATCTCGCTGGAACATAAGATGGGGCTGCACGGCTCGCCTACGGCGGTGATGGAATTCGACGGCGCCACAGGCTGGATGATCGGGCCGGAAAACGGCGGGCTGGCGGCGATGTTCACCATGATGAACAACGCGCGCCTCGGCGTCGGGATCGAGGGGCTGTCGCAGGCCGAGGCGGCGACGCAAAAGGCGCTGGAATATGCTGCCGAGCGGGTGCAGGGGCGCGCGCCGGTCGAAAACGGCACGGGGACGATTCTGGATCACGCCGATGTGCGGCGCAATATCATGACCATGAAGGCGCTGACCGCGACGGCGCGGGCGATCTGTCTGGATACGGCGATCAGCATCGATCTGGCCCGGGCGACGGGGGACGCGGCGCAAAAGGCGCGCGCTGCCCTGTTGACTCCGATGGCCAAGGCCTTCGGCACCGATGCGGGGATGCGGGTATCCGAAATCGGTATGCAGGTGCATGGCGGCATGGGCTATATCGAGGAAACCGGCGCGGCGCAGTTCTATCGCGACGTGCGGGTGACGGCGATTTACGAGGGCACCAACGGTATTCAGGCGATGGATCTGGTCGGGCGCAAGCTGATGGACAATGGCGCGGCGGCGCTGGCTTTGCTGGCCGAGGCCGGCACGACGGCGGCGCTGGCCGAGGCGGAATATCCCGATCTGGCGGCCTTCCTGTCGGCGGCGGAGATGGCGGTGAACGCGACCGTGCACTGGATGGTGGATGCGGATATGAATGACCGTTTTGCCGGTGCCGCCCCGTTCTTGCGGGCATTCTCGTTGACGCTCGGCGGACATTACCTGTTGAAGGCGGCGCTGGCCGATCCGGCACGCCTGCCGCTGGCGCGGTTCCATATCCGGCAACTGATGCAGGAGGTCGACCCCCTGTGCCATGCGGCGCGCGAAGGGGCGGGGGACCTCTATGCCATGGATGCGGCGGCGCTGGGCGTGGCATGAGCGGTATCCGCTTTCCGCACGCGGAACCGCCGGCCGGGGGCGAGGCGATAGAGGTGGCAAAGGGTGTGTTGTGGATACGCCTGCCGCTGCCGATGAAGCTGGACCATGTGAATGTTTATGCGCTGGATGACGGTGACGGCTGGACGG
>JALSHL010000188.1 GCA_026982255.1 Paracoccaceae bacterium
GCAAAAGCTGTTGAATCAACGTAATCAAACATACGCTGCCCTTCTCCAATCTTGAATGGTGTGCGGTGCAATATGACAGTTTTCCGACACATAAGTAGTGCAAATAACGCATACCAGCTATGCGTTACGGGAATACCTTGGTCTTCAAATTGCTATGTCGCACGACACGTTTGGCCTCTTATATAGGGCTTTCGTGTAAAAATCCAATTAAAGGCAGGGGAATATTTGGCAATTTCGCGCCGATTTCCCTCTTTAACTTTGATTTCGGGCCGCTATAGTGCCGGACCATGATTATAGATGCGCATATCAAAACGGTTTCGACGACGGGTGCCGCCCGTGGCCTTTTTGCGTTTCTACTTCTTAGCAGCCTCTGAGCGTGCCGGGACAACGGCGCGCGCGCTCAGGGGAGTTTTCACGCGCCTAGAACCCGATTGCTAAGGATCTTAATGAAATGACCAAATCCGCAATACCGGCCTCCGAACAGGACCGTGTAATTATATTCGATACCACCTTGCGCGACGGCGAGCAAAGCCCCGGCGCGACCATGTCCCACAACGAGAAACTGGAGATCGCCTCCATGCTCGACGAGATGGGCGTGGATGTGATCGAGGCGGGGTTCCCCATTGCCTCGGAAGGGGATTTCGCCGCGGTGAGCGAGATTGCGAAAAACTCCGTCAATTCCGTTATTTGCGGGTTGTCTCGGGCCAATTACGGCGACATAGACCGCGCCTGGGAGGCGGTGAAACACGCCGCGCAGCCGCGTATCCACACGTTTATCGGCACCTCGCCACTGCACCGCGATATCACCAAGCTGGATCAGGAGGAAATGGCGGTCAAGATCGAACAGACTGTCAGCCATGCCCGCAACCTGTGCGCCGATGTGCAATGGTCGCCGATGGATGCGACGCGCACGGAGCACGACTACCTGTGCCGCGTGGTGGAGATTGCCATCAAGGCGGGGGCGACGACGATCAATATTCCCGACACGGTCGGCTATACCGCCCCGCGGGAGAGTGCCGAGCTGATCCGCATGTTGCTGGAGCGGGTGCCGGGGGCCGACGAGATTGTTTTTGCCACCCATTGCCACAACGATCTGGGCATGGCGACGGCGAACGCGCTGGCGGCGGTGGAGGCCGGAGCGCGGCAGATCGAAAGCACGATCAACGGACTGGGCGAACGCGCGGGCAATACCGCGCTGGAAGAGGTGGTGATGGCCATGCGCGTGCGCAACGACATCATGCCCTACCGGACCGGAATCGACACCACCAAGATCATGGGGATCAGCCGCAAGGTGGCGGCGGTGTCCGGTTTTGCCGTGCAGTATAACAAGGCGATTGTCGGCAAAAACGCCTTTGCCCACGAAAGCGGCATCCATCAGGACGGGGTTCTGAAGAATGCCGAGACCTTCGAGATCATGCGCCCCGAGGACATCGGGCTGACCGAAACCAATCTGGTGATGGGAAAGCATTCCGGCCGTGCGGCGCTGCGCTCGAAGCTGGAGGATCTGGGATACGAACTGGGCGACAACCAGTTGAAGGACGTGTTCGTGCGCTTCAAGGAACTGGCCGACCGCAAGAAGGAAATCTATGACGAGGACCTGATCGCGCTGATGTCGGACAATACCACCGGTGCTGCCAACGACCACATACAGGTGAAATTCCTGCGCGTGATCTGTGGTACCGAGGCCCCGCAATCGGCGGACCTGACGCTGGTGGTGGGCGAGGATACCCATCAGGTGACGGCGACCGGCGACGGGCCGGTGGATGCGACGTTCAATGCCATCAAACAGGTGTTCCCGCACGAGGCAAAGCTGGCGCTCTATCAGGTGCATGCGGTGACCGAGGGCACGGATGCACAGGCTACCGTGAGTGTCCGGATGGAGGAGGACGGCAAGATCGTCACCGGCCAGTCGTCGGATACGGATACGGTCGTGGCCTCGGCCAAGGCCTATGTGAATGCGCTCAACAAGCTGATCGTGCGGCGGGAAAAATCCGCGCCGGCGGCGTTGTAGCAAACGGGCTGTCCCTTTGCCTTGGCGGGCAAAGGGATTACAGAAATGTTATTTTGCGGGCCGGTTTTCCAATACTTGCACCAATCATAGGCGTGATGCTGCCAATGTCGCAAAAACATGCAGTTTTCGAACAGCCTATATTCTGTCGCCCTCTTTACCCCGAACCCCTGAAAACCCTATAACGGCTTGAGGCAGCGGGCCGCTTTGGCCGCAACAATCAAGGGGCAAGGAATGTTTGGGTCACTGGGCAGTATGTTTTCCGCCGATATGGCGATTGATCTGGGCACGGCGAATACGCTGGTCTACGTCAAGGGCAGGGGGATTATCCTTAACGAGCCGTCGGTTGTGGCCTATCACATCCGCGATGGCAAAAAGCAGGTGCTGGCCGTTGGCGAGGATGCCAAGCTGATGCTTGGCCGCACGCCCGGCTCCATCGAGGCGATCCGCCCGATGCGTGACGGGGTGATCGCCGATTTCGACGTGGCCGAGGAGATGATCAAGCACTTCATCAAGAAGGTCCACAAGCGGGGCAGCTTTGCCAAGCCGAAGATCATTATCTGTGTGCCGCACGGCGCGACTCCGGTGGAAAAACGCGCCATCCGGGAATCGGTGTTGCAGGCGGGGGCGCGCAAGGCGGGCCTGATCGCCGAGCCGATTGCGGCGGCCATCGGGGCGGGGATGCCGATTACCGATCCGACCGGCAACATGGTTGTCGATATCGGCGGCGGCACGACCGAGGTGGCGGTGCTGTCGCTGGGCGACATTGTTTATGCACGTTCCGTGCGCGTGGGCGGGGACCGGATGGATGACGCCATCGTTTCCTATCTGCGCCGCCAGCACAATCTTCTGGTCGGGGAATCCACGGCGGAGCGGGTCAAGACCTCCATCGGCACGGCGCGGATGCCCGAGGACGGGCGCGGGCTGAGCATGGAGATCCGCGGGCGCGACCTGCTGAACGGCGTGCCCAAGGAAATCGAGATCACGCAGGCGCAGGTGGCCGAGGCGCTGGCCGAGCCGGTGCAGCAGATCTGCGAAGCGGTGATGACGGCGCTGGAATCGACGCCGCCGGATCTGGGCGCGGATATTGTCGACCGCGGCGTGATGCTGACGGGTGGCGGGGCGCTGCTCGGCGATCTGGATCTGGCCCTGCGCGAACAGACGGGGCTGGCGATCTCGGTCGCGGATGAATCGCTCAATTGTGTGGCGCTTGGCACCGGCAAATCGCTGGAATTCGAAAACCAGCTTTTGCATGTCATTGACTACGGGAACTAGTTTCCGTGGCGGCGCCGGATAAATCCGTCTCCCATGCCTGGCGTTTGTTGCGTCGCCTGATACTGGGTATTCTGGTGCTGTCGCTGCTCGGCATGTTTTTTCTGTCGCGGGTCGACAGCCCGCGTGCCGAACGTATCCGCATGGCAATTGTCGACCGTTTCTATCCCGGATTCGACTGGGCGTTGGGGCCGGTGACGGCCATGTCGCGGATGCTGGCGGATTTCCAGTCCTACACGCGGGTTTATGCCCAGAACCAGGAATTGCGCGGCGAGTTGCAGCGTATGAAAGGCTGGCGCGAGGCTGCGCTGCAGCTGGAGCAGAAAAACGCGCAGTTGCTGGCGCTCAACAATGTGAAGCTGAACCCGAGGCTCTCGTTCATCACCGGCGAGGTAACCACGGATTCCGGCGGGCCGTTCAGCCAGTCGGCGCTGGTGAACATCGGGCGGCAGGACGGGGTGCGTGACGGATCGGCCGCTGTGGACGGGCTGGGGCTGGTCGGGCGGATTGTCGGCGTGGGCGAGCGGACCTCGCGTATCCTGTTCGTTTCCGATGTGAACTTCAGCGTGCCGGTGGTGATTGTCCCGTCGGGGCGGCGTGCTATCGTGCAGGGTGACAATACGGTTGTACCGCCGATCGCGTTTCTGGACTCGCAGGCCGGTGTGCAGGCGGGGAATCGTGTGATGACCTCGGGTGACGGTAATGTGTTTCCGGCGGATATCCTGATCGGGCAGGTGGTGATCGATCCGCAGGGACGGTTCCGGGTGCGGCTGGCAGCGGATTTCGAGAATCTGGAGTTTATCCGCGTGCTGCAAACCACGCCGGTCGAGCGGATCGACGGGGTGGGGGAGATAGTGGGCGCTCTGCCGGCGGCGGAGCCTGTGCCGGAGGCCGGACAATGAAGAACCCGCCCCGCCACTGGAGCAATATGCTGCTGTTTCTGTTTATCGGGCTGCTTGGCATCGGTATTCCGATGATCCCGATGGGGCTGGCTGCCAATGCCACACCGTTTCCCGACCTTCTGTTTACGGTAATTGCGGCCTGGGTTATCCGTCGCCCCGACAGCGCCCCGATGTTTCTGGTGGTCTTTCTGGCTGTGCTGGCGGACGCTTTGCTGATGCGTCCGCTGGGGCTGTGGGCTGTGCTGCTGTTGTTGGGGAGCGAGGCATTGCGCGCCAGCCAGCGCGCCTTTCGCGATATTCCGTTCCTGCTGGAATGGGCCTATGTTGCCGGACTGTTTGTCGTGCTGAACCTGTTGCGGAACCTCTTGTTGCTGGTCAGTTTCAGTCCGATGCCCGGGTTTGGCGTCGAATTCTGGCACATCGTGCGCACTGTGGCCATCTATCCGCTGGTGGTGGCGTTCCTGCACTGGATTCTGCGTATACGGGCGCCGCGCCGTGACACCCGCCCGAATCGTGTCGGGGTGGTCCTGTGAGGGCGCCGGTGCATGGCCGCAAGGACCACAGCCCCCGTATAACACGGCGCGGGCTGATGTTGCTGGGCATCCAGTTCGGGGTTATCGGCACGCTGGGTTGGCGTATGCGCCAGTTGCAGGTGGAACAATCCGACCAGTATCGCTTGCTGGCCGAGGAAAACCGCATCAATATCCGCCTGATCGCGCCGGAGCGCGGGCAGATTTTCGACAGCAGAGGGGTTCTTGTTGCCCGGAACCAGCCGAATTACCGTATCGTCATGGTGCGCGAGCAGGCGGAAAATGTGGAACAGGTTCTCGACCGTCTGGCGCGTCTGATCAACCTGTCCGACGCCGACAAGCGGGATGTGCTGGAGGATATGTATAAACGCAGCCCTTTCCTGCCCGTGACGGTCAAGCAGCATATGAGCTGGGAGGAGTTTGCGCTGGTTGCTGCCAACGGTCCGTCCTTGCCCGGAGTGATTACCGATGTCGGGTTGAACCGGAACTACCCGTTCAACGAGACCTATGCCCATCTGGTCGGATATGTCGGGCCGGTGTCGGAGCGCGACCTGTCCCGCATGGAAGATCCCGATCCGCTGTTCCAGATTCCACGGTTTCCGATTGGCAAGACCGGCGTGGAGCGCACGCTGGAAAACACCCTGCGCGGCAGTGCCGGTATCCGGCGGATCGAGGTGAACGCCACAGGTCGCGTGATGCGGGAACTGGGGCGGGACGAGGCCACGCCGGGCAAGGACGTGCAGTTGACAGTTGAAACCGGCTTGCAGGAATACGCCCGGAAACGGTTGGCCGGAGAAAGCGCCGCCGCTGTGGTCATGGATGTAAACACCGGCGATATCAAGGCGATGGCCTCGGCCCCCGGATTCAATCCGAACAGTTTTGTTCTCGGGATATCCAACGCGGAATGGGAGCCGTTGCGTGACAGCAAATACCGGCCGCTGTCGGACAAGTCGGTTTCCGGGGCCTATCCGCCCGGTTCGACATTCAAGATGGCGGTGGCGCTTGCGGCGCTGGAAGAGGGACTTCTCGAACCCGACGAAACCATTGTCTGTCGCGGGTTCATCGAATTGGGTGGGCGGCGTTTCCATTGCTGGAAACGGGGCGGGCACGGTCGGGTCGATCTGGACAAGAGCCTCGAACAGTCCTGCGATGTCTACTACTACGAAATTGCCCGTCGTGTGGGGATCGAGAAAATCGCGGCCATGGCACGCCGCCTCGGCATGGGGCAGGAGTTCGACATTCCGCTTTCGGCGATGTCTTCGGGGTTGATACCGGACAAGGCTTACAAACTGCGACTCTTCGGCGAGAAATGGAAGATCGGCGATACGTTGAATGCGGGTATCGGGCAGGGGTTTGTGCTTGCCTCGCCGATTCAGCTTGCGGTGATGACCGCGCGATTGGCCACTGGGCGTGCGGTGTTGCCGAATCTGGTCTATTCGCTGGACGGGGTCCCGGCGCGGCGCACAGAGGCGCCCGATCTGGGGATATCCGCATCCGCGCTGGATTATGTGCGCGAAGGCATGTATTCGGTGGTGAATTCCGAGCAGGGAACGGCCCGCAAATCCCGCATTGCCGACAGGAATAACCTGATGGCCGGCAAGACCGGCACCTCGCAGGTGCGGGGCATTACCATGGCGCAGCGCGAGGCAGGATTGCCGGACAAGGACGAGGTGCCCTGGGAAAACCGCGATCATGCGCTGTTCGTCTGCTATGCCCCTTATGACAAGCCGAAATACGCGGTGGCGGTGGTGGTGGAACACGGCGACAGCGGGTCCGGCACGGCCGCTCCGATTGCACGCGATATCATGATGCGTGCGCTTTATGATGGCGAGCCGCCGCTCGCCGCCTATCCGCCCGCCGAACGCAACCGTATCCGGGCCGAGCAGGAACGTGCGCGCGCGGCGGAACTGGCCACACAGCAAAACGGAGAGGGGCAATGAGCTATTTCGACGGTTCCGGCCGTGTTCCGACGGGCTTTGCCAAGGTGCTTTACCTTAACTGGCCGCTGGTGGTGCTGGTGGTGGCGGTTTCGGTCACCGGTTTCCTGATGCTCTATTCTGTAGCGGGGGGCAGCTATGACCCCTGGGCGCGGGCGCAGATGATCCGGTTCGGTGTCGGCTTCGTTGCCATGTTCGTGATTGCCTTCATCCATATCCGTGTCTGGCGGCGGGTGACGCCGATTGTCTATATCTTTTCGGTTATCCTTTTGATTGTGGTATACTTTTTCGGCACCGAAGGTATGGGGGCACAGCGCTGGATCAATCTGGGGTTCATGCAGCTGCAACCGTCCGAGGTGATGAAGGTCGCGTTGATTATGGCGCTGGCGATGTATTACGACTGGCTGCCGCGGGAAAAGGTCTCGCGCCCGTTCTGGGTGGCGGTGCCATTGTTGCTGACGCTGGTGCCGATGGCGCTGGTGCTGATCCAGCCGGACCTCGGCACCGCGATTCTGCTGGCGGCAGGCGGTGGTGTCGTGATGTTTCTGGCCGGTGTCAGCCTGTGGTATTTCGGGGCGGCACTGGCTGTGGCAGGCGGGCTGGTTGCCGCGGTGTTTATATCGCGGGGAACCTCGTGGCAGCTGCTCAAGGATTACCAGTACCGCCGGATCGATACGTTTCTGGACCCGTCACTTGATCCGCTCGGGGCGGGGTATCACATCACGCAGTCGAAGATCGCGCTGGGATCCGGCGGGCTGTCGGGGCGCGGGTTCATGCAGGGACCGCAGAGCCGGCTGAACTTCCTGCCCGAAAAACAGACCGACTTTATTTTCACGACCTTTGCCGAGGAATTCGGTTTTGTCGGCTCGATCTCGCTGCTGGCGATCTATACCGCCATTGTGGTGTTTGCCGTGGTTTCGGCCATCAACAACCGCGACCGCTTCGGTGCGCTGTTGACCGGTGGGCTGGGGGCGACGTTCTTTTTCTTTTTTGCCGTCAATATGGCGATGGTGATGGGGCTGGTGCCGGTGGTCGGCGTGCCGCTGCCGCTTGTGTCCTATGGCGGCACCGCTATGCTGGTGCTGCTCGGGGCCTTCGGCCTGATCCAGAGCGCCCATATCCACCGACCGAGGTAGCCCATGACCATTGCCCTGTTTGCCGATCGTGCCGAAAACTGGCAGCGGTATCGCGCGCCGCTGGAACGCGCTTTTGCCGAAAGGGGGCTGGAGGTGGATCTGGTTAACGACACGGATGCGCCGGAAACCGTGGATTACATCATCTATTCCCCGATGGGGCCGGTGCAGGATTTCGCGCCGTTTACCAACCTGAAGGCGGTGCTGAGCCTCTGGGCCGGTGTCGAGAGGATCGAGGGGAACGAGACGATCAAAGTGCCGTTATGCCGGATGGTGGACGAGGGGCTGACCGGGGGGATGGTGGAATGGGTCTCCGGCCATGTTTTGCGGCATCATCTGGGCATGGATGTGCATATTTGCCATCAGGATGGCGTTTGGCGCAACGGTATCGTGCCGCCGCTGGCGCGGGACCGCAAGGTGGGTTTTCTGGGGCTTGGGGCGCTGGGCGCGGTCTGTGCGCGGGTGCTGGCGGGGTTGGGTTTCGATGTGGCGGGCTGGAGCCGCAGCGCCAAGGATATGGAATTCCCGACGTTTTCCGGCGCGGCGGGTTTGCGGGAAATTCTGGGACGCTCGGAAATTCTGGTGCTGCTGTTGCCCGACACGGCGGCGACGCGGAACGTTCTGAACAATGAAACGCTGGCGGTGTTGCCAAAAGGGGCGGTGGTGATCAATCCCGGACGCGGCACGCTGATTGACGATGATGCGCTGCTGGCCGCCCTGGATTCCGGGCATCTGGGCCATGCGACGCTGGATGTTTTCCGGCAGGAACCCCTGCCGCCGGAACATCCGTTCTGGGCGCATCCGAAAGTGACGGTGACGCCGCATATTGCCTCGGAAACCCGCCCCGAAAGCGCGGCGCGCACCATTGCCGACAATATCGCGCGGGGCGAGGCGGGGCAGCCGTTTGTGCATGTTGTGGACCGCAAGGCGGGGTATTAGCGCGCCAGATCAAGGATCGTCTGCACGTCGAGGTGGGCTTCCAGATGGTCGGCGAGCGCGTCGAGGGTTTCCTCGACCGTATTCTGAAATGCGAGGGCCGAGGCGGGTGCGCCGAGGGTTTGCAAGAACGCCTGCCGGAAAGCGTCCGAGGCGAACAGCCCGTGGATATAACAGCCCGCAACCTGTCCGCTGGTGCTGGCCGCGCCCTCGGGCTTGCCGCCGATTTCCAGCCAGGCGCGCGCCCTGTCCGGCCCCGTGGTTTCACCGATGTGGATTTCGTAGCCGCTGACCGGTGCGCCGCTGGCCAGGTCGCGTCCCGTTACCGACTCCAGCGTCTTGTCCGGCGTCATCACCGTATCGATATCCAGCATCCCCAACCCCTTGACCGTGGTCGCTTCGCCCTCGATCCCTTCGGGGTCGGACAGGGTGTTTCCGAGCATCTGGTAGCCACCGCAAATCCCCAGCACCCGCCCGCCGCGCCGCAAATGGGCGGCGATGTCGATGTCCCAGCCCTGCGCGCGCAGAAAGGCGAGGTCGCCGATGGTGGACTTGGTGCCCGGCAACAGGATCAGGGCACAGTCGCCGGGGATGGCCTCGCCCGGTTTGACCATCTCCAGCGTCACCGAGGGTTCCAGTTTCAGCGGGTCGAGGTCGTCGAAATTGGCGATACGCGAGAGCATCGGCACGGCGATTTTCACCGCCCCGCCCGTTGCGCCGGTGATGTCGAGCGCGTCCTCGGCCGGCAGGCGGGCGGCGTCGGGAAACCACGGGAGCACGCCGATGGAGCGCCAGCCGGTGCGGGTGGCGATTTCGGCCAGTCCCTCGTTGAACAGGGCAGGGTCGCCGCGGAATTTATTGATGATAAAGCCTTCTATCAGCGCGCGGTCGGTATCCGGCAGCACCGCATGGGTGCCGACCATCTGCGCAATGACACCGCCGCGGTCAATATCGCCGGTCAGGATCACCGGCACCTTTGCTGCTGTCGCGAACCCCATGTTGGCAATGTCGCCGCGCCGCAGGTTGGTTTCGGCGGGGCTGCCCGCGCCCTCGACCAGCACGATATCGGCTTCGGTTTTCAGGCGGTCGAAACTTTGCAATACGCCGTCCAGCAGGCGCGGTTTCAGGGTGGCGTAATCGCGCGCCGCCACCGTGGTCAGGCGCTGGCCATGCAGGATGACCTGCGCGCCGGTGTCTGTCTCGGGCTTCAGCAATACGGGATTCATGTCGGTGTGCGGGGGCACACCGCAGGCCAGCGCCTGCAAGGCCTGCGCGCGGCCGATCTCGCCACCGTCCGTCGTGACGGCGGCGTTGTTGGACATGTTTTGCGGCTTGAAGGGGCGCACGGTCAGGCCGCGGCGGGTCAGGGCGCGACACAGGCCGGCCACCAGCATCGACTTGCCGACATTCGAGCCGGTGCCCTGAATCATGATCGCTTTGCTCATGCCCCTTGCTAGCGCCCCTTGGCGGCGGGCGCAATCACGCCGGACGATGTTGCAGGGTGTTCAGAGCGACAGAACCGTGATCCGTTCCAGATTGCCATAGCCGTTGAAGGCGGTCGTCACTCCGTTCACATAGGCGCCCATGCTGTGGATCAGGATGTAGTCGCCCTCCTGCACCGTTTCGGGCAACAGGTGTTCGCCGGGCAGAACATCGAGGGAGTCGCAGGTCGGGCCGAAAACCGTCACCTTGCGTTCCGGCCCGCGTCGCGGGGTGCCGTCGGGGGCCAGAACCGCGTGGCGGCGCGCGATCGGCAGGACGGGGAATTCCGACAGACCGCCGTAAATACCGTCATTGAGGAAAAGCGCCCCCTCGTCGTTGATGTCGCGGACGCAGACGGCGTGGGCAAAGGCCTCGGCTACCATGGCGCGCCCCGGTTCGCAGACCAGCGCGGGGGTGTTTTCGGGAAAGGCCTGCGCCGTGCTGCGCGCGATGATGTTGAAAAACCGGCGCAGATCGGGGGCCTGCCCCGCCTGTTGCGCCGGAAAACCGCCGCCGACGTTCAGCCGGTGCAGGGTTACCCCCGCCGTGCGCGCGATTCGTCCGGCCTCGGCGATATACTGTGCCCAGGCGTCGGGATCCTCGCACTGGGTGCCGGGGTGGAAGGTGATCGAGGGGCGGAACCCCGCCTGCGCCGCTTGCGCCAGAATGGCCGCGGCCTTGTCCGGCTCCGCCCCGAATTTTGTGCCGAAGTCATAAACCGCACCCGCCACCGGCAGCTTGAAGCGGACGGAGACCTCGATCTGCGCCGGACTTCCCAGCGCGCGCAGTTTTTCCAGCGCCGCGAGGCTGTCCACCGAGAACGACCGCACCCCCGCGCCGTAGGCAAAGGCGTTTTCCTGTTTCGAGCGGGCGGGATTGTTGTAATGCAGCGCCGCATCGGGGGCGCGGGACCGGATCAGCCGGATTTCGTTGGGCGAGGCCACATCGAAGGCGCTGATCCCCGCTGCCAGCAGGTTGTCGATCACCGCCGGATCGGGGTTGGCCTTGACAGCATAGCTCGCCAGACCGGGGAAGGAACGGGCGAACAGGGCGGCGCGGGCGCGCAGGGTTTCGGGGTGGAAAAAATGCACCGGCTGTTCCGGACGGCGGGCGGCCAGATAGGAAACGGGTGAATTCCAGATTTCTGCGGAAATATTCATGCGGTCTCTCCCCTTTTTTGCCAGAATCCGGCATCGAGGCGACATTTTCACTCGTCATATCGGGTAAAATATGAGAAACTTCGGGCAGATTAACGAAATACCGGATGATTTGCCGTGGATGACACAGATAAACGCCTGATCAATGCACTTGCCGCCGATGCGCGGGCCTCGGTTTCGACGCTGGCGCGGCGGCTCGGGCTGGCGCGCACCACCGTGCAGGCGCGGATCGAGCGGCTGGAATGCAGCGGAGTGATCGCGGGCTATACGGTCAAGCTGGGCGCGGCGGCGCGGCTGGACCGGATCAGGGCGACGGTGCTGCTGCAGTTCGATCCGCGCAAGGGGCCGCTGGTGCTGCAACGGCTGAAAACCATTCCGGCGGTGGAGGCGGTGCATACCTCCTCGGGCCGTTTCGACATGATCCTGCAACTGGCGACGCAGAACACTGCGCAACTGGATGAAACGCTGGACGTGATCGGCGCGATTGACGGGGTGCGCTCCTCCGAAAGCCTGATTCACCTGTCAACGAAATTCGACAGATCGCTGTAAGGTCTTTTCCTTGGGCCTTTGCCCCTGTATGACGGGCCGGAACCAAACCACAGGACAGACCCATGGCTATGGAAAAGAACTTTGACGCGGCCGCTGCCGAGGCGGAAATCTATGCAAAATGGGAGGCCGCGGGCGCCTTCCGCGCGGGGGCGAACAAGTCCCGTGACGAGACATTTACCATCATGATTCCGCCGCCCAATGTGACCGGCGCGTTGCATGTGGGCCATGCCTTCAACAATACGCTTCAGGATATTCTGGTGCGCTGGCACCGGATGCGCGGGTTCGATACGCTCTGGCAGCCCGGGCAGGACCATGCCGGGATCGCGACGCAGTTGCAGGTCGAGAAAATGCTGGCCGCCAATCAGGAACCGAGCCGCGCCGAAATGGGCCGCGAGGCGTTCATCGAGAAGGTCTGGGAGTGGAAGGAGAAATACGGTTCCACCATTATCAACCAGCTCAAACGTATCGGCGCCAGCTGCGACTGGGACCGCAACGCCTTTACGATGGACGAGAATTTCCACGACGCGGTGCTGAAGGTTTTTGTCGATCTCTACAACAAGGGCCTGATCTATCGCGGCAAGCGGCTGGTCAACTGGGACCCGCATTTCGAGACGGCGATTTCCGATCTGGAGGTCGAGAATATCGAGATCGACGGCCATATGTGGCACTTCAAATACCCGCTGGCCGGCGGCGCCACCTATACCTATATCGAAAAGGACGAGGACGGGAATGTCGTGCTGAGCGAGGAGCGCGACTATATCTCCATCGCCACGACGCGCCCCGAAACCATGCTGGGCGACGGCGCGGTGGCGGTGCATCCCGACGATGAACGCTATGCCCCGATTGTCGGCAAGCTGTGCGAAATTCCGGTGGGACCGAAGGAACACCGGCGTTTGATCCCGATTATCACCGACGAATACCCCGACCCCGATTTCGGCTCGGGCGCGGTGAAAATCACCGGTGCGCATGACGCAAACGACTATGGCGTGGCCAAGCGCAACAACATTCCGCTGTATCGGCTGATGGATACGCGCGGACATATGCGCAGTGACGGCATGGACTACGCCGCCGCCGCCTCGCGCGCCAAGGAGATCGCCGAGGGCGCGGAATTCGACGAGGCCGAGGTGGACACCATCAACCTTGTGCCCGACGCCTATCGCGGCATGGACCGGTTCGAGGCGCGCAAGGCGGTGATTGCCGATATCGACGCCGAAGGCCTGATGATCATGGTCGAGGACAAGAAGATCATGCAACCTTTCTGCGACCGTTCCAAGGTGGTGATGGAGCCGATGCTGACGGACCAGTGGTATGTGGACGCGGCGAAACTGGCCGGTCCCGCGCTCGACGCGGTGAAGGACGGGCGCGTGACGATCATGCCCGAAAGCGGCGAGAAGGTGTATTATCACTGGATGGAGAATATCGAGCCGTGGTGCATCTCGCGCCAGCTCTGGTGGGGGCACCAGATTCCGGTTTGGTATGA
>JALSHL010000189.1 GCA_026982255.1 Paracoccaceae bacterium
TTCCCGACCGATGTGCTGATTACCGGACAGGACATCCTGTTTTTCTGGGTCGCCCGTATGATGATGATGCAACTGGAGGTGGTGGACGAGATTCCGTTCCACACCGTCTATCTGCACCAGCTGATGCGCGACGAGAAGGGCGTGAAAATGTCGAAAACGCTGGGCAATGTCATTGACCCGCTCGACATGATCGACGAGTTCGGCGCCGATGCCATGCGCTTTACCATGACCTCCATGGCGGCGATCGGCGGCACGCTGAAGCTGTCGATGGACCGGGTGAAAGGCTATCGCAATTTCGGCACCAAATTGTGGAACGCCGCGCGCTTTGCCGAGATGAACGAATGCAAACCCTCGGCGGATTTCGATCCCGCCTCGGTGACGCAGACGGTCAACAAGTGGATCGTCGGGGAAACGGCGCGGGCGTTGGAAAACACCGACAAGGCACTGGAATCCTTTCGTTTCAACGATGCGGCCAACGGGTTGTATGCCTTTGTCTGGGGCAAGGTCTGCGACTGGTATGTGGAGTTCGCCAAGCCGCTGTTGCAGTCCGACGATCCCGCCGTAGTGGCCGAAACCCGCGCCACAATGGCATGGGCCATCGACCAGAGCCTGATCCTGCTGCACCCGATCATGCCGTTCATTACCGAGCAGCTCTGGGGCGATATTGCGGAGCGTCCGAAAATGCTGGTCCACGCCGACTGGCCGGAATATTCGACCGCTGATCTGGTGGATGCCGAGGCGGATCGCGAGATGAACTGGGTGATCGGCCTGATCGAGAGCATCCGTTCGGTGCGCGCCGAAATGCGTGTTCCTGCCGGTGCCAAAATCCCGATGGTGCAATTGCAACTGGACGCGGCAGGGCAGGCGGCGCTGGAACGCAATGCGCTGCTGATCCACCGTCTGGCGCGGATTTCGGAGGTCTCCGAAGCGACGGAAGCCCCGAAAGGCGCGGTGACGATCACCGTGGAGGGCGGCACCTTCTGCCTGCCGCTGGCCGAGATTATCGACATCGACGCCGAACAGGCCCGCCTTGAAAAGGCCATTGCCAAACTGGGCAAGGAAATCGGCGGGCTGAAGGGGAAACTCGCGAACGAGAAGTTCACCGCCAAGGCCCCGCCCGAGGTCGTGGCCGAGAACCGCGTCCGTTTGCAGGCGGCCGAGGAGGAGGTTGAAAAACTCGAATCCGCCAAGGCGCGTCTGGCCGAATTGGGGTGACGCCGCGCAAATTTCGTGATTATCAGAAGGGGCGCCTGCGGGTGCCCCTTTTTCACGGAGCCATTGATGACACCCACGTCAAAATCCCTCGCCAGCCGTTTCGATTTTGTCCTGATGCTGGGCGGGCTGTCGGCCCTGACGGCGCTGACCATCGACATCACCGCCCCCGCGACCGGCGTGATCGCGCGCGATTTGCAGGTGGCCGAGAACCTCGGCGCGCTGATCGTCGGCGTCTATTTTCTGGCCTATGCGGTCGGGCAGTTATTCTGGGGCCTGCTGTCGGACGCTTTCGGGCGGCGCAAGGTGTTGCTGGCCAGTCTGGCGGGGTTTACGCTGGCCACGGATTTCTGGGTGCTGATCGGTTTTCGCGCCTTGCAAGGGCTGATGGCCGGCGCGCCGGTGATTGCCCGCGCTATCGTGCGCGACATCGGCAGTGGCGAGGTCGCGGCCAAGCTGCTGGCCGTGCTGATGGCCGTGACCGCCATCGCGCCGTTGCTGGCCCCGATCCTCGGTTCCGGCCTGCTGGTGCTGTTTTCGTGGCAGGCGATTTTCGTTTTTCTGGCCACCATGGGGCTGGCGCTGTTCTGGCTGAGCTTTCGCGTCGGGCAGGAAACCGCCAGGGAAACCCGCCCCGAGCGCCTGAGTTTCCGCTTTGTTTTCCACGCCATAGGCTATCTTTTCCGCCAGCGGGATTTTCTGGTCGGCATGGGAATTTCCAGCCTGACCTTCGGCGGTTATGCCTCCATCCTGTCGCTCGGCGCGGTGGTGGTGGAGACGCAATACGAACTCACCCCCGCCGCCTTCAGCAGCCTTTTCGCCATCGGCGCGCTGTTCATTCTTGGCGGCACCATCACCGTGCGCATGCTGGTCGGCCCGTGGGGTTTGCGCCGCATCGGCGTGCTGGCAATCAGCGTGCTGGCGCTGGCCTCGGCCACGCAGGGGGTGTTGTTTTTCCTGTCGCCC
>JALSHL010000190.1 GCA_026982255.1 Paracoccaceae bacterium
CCAGCCCGCCGATGGCGTAGCCGTCAAAGCCGATGTCCTTTAGCGCCTTGGCGCTTTCCTCGCGCAGATGCGGGAAAGTGCTGCCCTGCTGGATGCCGAACAGGGCGTGGTCGGGGCGGTCTCCGAAGGCTTCCTTGGAACGGTCCGCCCATCTCATGGACATGCGCATGGAGTCGGCGGCAACGTCTTCGGCTGCGGGGTAAGGGGTGCATTCGTCGAAGCACATGACAATATCGCTGCCGAGCATCCGCTGGATTTCCATCGAGCGTTCCGGCGTCAGATTGTGTTCGGAACCGTCGATATGGGATTTGAATTTCACGCCTTCCTCGGTCAGCTTGCGCAGCCCCGTCAGGCTCATCACCTGGAAGCCGCCGGAATCGGTGAGGATCGGTTTTGACCAGTTCATGAATTTATGCAGCCCGCCGAGGCGCTCGATCCGCTCCGCTGTCGGGCGCAGCATCAGGTGATAGGTGTTGCCCAGCAGGATGTCGGCGCCGGTGGCCGCGACGCTTTCGGGCAGCATGGCCTTGACCGTGGCCGCCGTGCCCACCGGCATGAAGGCGGGTGTGCGGATGTCGCCGCGCGGGGTATGCAGCACACCTGTGCGGGCCTTGCCGGCGGTGGCGGCGATTTCGAACGAGACGTTTTTCACGGTTTTCCTGCCTTTGTCGTGTCTGGCGCGTTTGACCCCAAATTTGCCGCAGATACAAGAGGGGCGATGATCTGGACGTGGCGAACTTTATACCCTATATGTTTTGTCAGGAATTCCGAAAGGGTAGAAATTATGAATGCAAACACCGATATGCCGATGGAAGGCACACCGCTGATCAAGCCCTCGACCACCGAGCATCCGCTCTATGATGCTGTTGTCGAGGCCTGCCGCACGGTCCATGATCCGGAGATTCCGGTGAATATCTATGACCTCGGGCTGATCTATACGATCGACATCGACGACGAGAGCAACGTGCAGATCACCATGTCCCTGACCGCGCCGGGCTGTCCGGTCGCGGGCGAAATGCCGGGCTGGGTGGCCGAGGCGGTGGAGCCTCTGCCGGGGGTCAAGACCGTCAATGTCGAACTGGTCTGGGAGCCGCAGTGGGGCATGGACATGATGTCCGACGAAGCGCGCCTTGAACTGGGGTTCATGTAATTCATGGCCGGTATGGTGAAAAACCTGCTGTATCGTTTCAGCGTCAGCGCCCTGATCGGCGCGGCGGTGGCGGGCGGCGTGGTCTATTTTACCAATGACCGCGTGGTCAAAGGCTATCGCGGCGATGTCGGCGCGCTGATGGAACAGCAGAAGGCCGCAGCGGATTCGCTGACCGTGCTGATGGCGGGCATGGCGGACCAGATTGCCGCGTCCGACGCGGTGCGGGCCGGCGAACATGCGGCGCTGAACGAGCGGCTGGACCGGATCGATGCGCGGCTGGAGACGCTCGAACGCACGCTCGGCGTTGTCGAATACACCGTCAATGCCCTGCCCGACGCGGCGGCGGCGACGGCAAAGGATGCGCGCCTGCAGGAAACACTGGCAGGGTTGCGCGCGGAAATGGAAGCGCTGGCGGCGGAGCTGAAGGCTGCGCCCGTGCCGGCAGAGGAGCAATAGATGTTTGGAATACCGGGAAAACAGGCGGTTTCCATTACGGATGCCGCAGCGAAACAGATCGCGAAACTGATGGCCGACAAGGGCTCGCAGGGGTTGCGGATCGGCCTGAAAAAGGGCGGCTGCGCCGGCATGGAATACACCATGGAATATGTGGACGAGGTGGATCCCGCCGACGAGGTGGTGGAACACAACGGTGCGCGGGTGATGATTGCCCCGATGGCGCAGATGTTCCTGTTCGGCACCGAGATCGACTATAAAACCTCGCTGCTGGAAAGCGGTTTCGATTTCAAGAACCCCAATGTAACCGAAGCCTGCGGGTGCGGGGAATCGATCAAATTCGACGGCATGTAGGCCCGTAACTGGGCGCATAAGTCGCTATTTCGCAGGGTATTTCCCCTTTGTATGGGGGAAAACCCTGCTATTTTTGTCAAAACGATTGCACTAAGGGAGATTGATATGCGTCGCAAGGTTGCTGCCGGAAACTGGAAAATGAACGGGGTAAAGGCCTCTTTGTCCGAGGTGGAGGCGCTGAAACCTGCTGTCACCGGCGGTTGCGATGTGATCCTTTGCCCGCCCGCCACGCTGGTTGCGGCGATGGCGCAGGCAGCACAGGGATCGGGGATCATGGTTGGCGGGCAGGATTGCCACTGGAACGAGAGCGGCGCCCATACCGGCGATATCGCGGCGGAAATGCTGGCGGATGCGGGCGCGGGCGCGGG
>JALSHL010000191.1 GCA_026982255.1 Paracoccaceae bacterium
GGTCATGTCGTCCATCGCGACCTCGCGCCCGCATTCCTGCGCGAAGGCCAGCCCGCAGAGGCCGCGTGTGGTGCCCATGGCCAGCATCTCGCCGAAGGGGGAGTCGAACCAGCCGGTGCGGATCGTCAGCCCCGCGCCGCCACGGGCGTATTCGCCGGGGGACATGGCCTCCCATCTGACAAACAGATCGTGCAGGCGCGAGGCGCCGGACAGGCCGGTTTCGCCGGCGGTTTCCAGCACCGAGAACCGCTCGCGCAGCAGGTTTCGGGCGTGGTCCAGCGCCAGATATTGCTGATAGCGTTTCGGGCTGACCCCGACCCACTGGCTGAACACCCGCTGGAAATGCGCCGGTGACAGGCCGACGGCGGCGGCGGTCTGTTCCAGCGTCGGCTGTTCCGGCGCGCAGGAGTCGATAAAGGCAATCGCGCGGGCGACCAGCGCATAGTGATAGGGGGTCTTGCTGTCGATCCGGTTCATGTCGCACCCTGTTGTCGTCTGAATGACCAATCTAGCGCAAATGCGCCGTCCCGCCACCCGAATCCTGCGCATTGGGCTTGCCAAGGGTTTCGCTGTCGTGGCAGGTGGAGGCCATGACCGCACAACTCGACTATATGACCATCCGCGAGATCTTTCGCCGTTTCCGGGCCAGCGAGCCGGAACCGAAGGGGGAGCTGGACCACGTCAACGCCTATACCCTTGTGGTGGCGGTGGCCCTGTCGGCGCAGGCGACGGATGTCGGGGTGAACAAGGCGACGAAAGAGCTGTTCAGGATCGCCGACACGCCGGAAAAAATGCTGGCGCTGGGCGAGGAAGGGCTGATCGAGCATATCAAGACCATCGGCCTGTTCCGCAACAAGGCGAAGAATGTCATCAAGCTCAGCCGGATTCTGGTGGAGGAATACAATAGCGAGGTGCCCTCGTCCCGCGCGGCGCTGGTCAGCCTGCCGGGGGTGGGGCGCAAGACGGCGAATGTGGTGCTGAACATGTGGTTCCGCTATCCGGCGCAGGCGGTGGATACGCATATCTTCCGTTTCGGCAACCGCACCGGCGTGGCGGCGGGCAAGGATGTGCTGGCCGTCGAGCGCGCGATCGAGGACAACGTGCCGGTCGAATTCCAGCAACACGCCCACCACTGGATGATTCTGCACGGGCGGTATATATGCAAGGCGCGCAAACCCGTTTGTGCCAACTGTATTATTGCCGACCTGTGTCGTTCCGAGGATAAAACAATATGAAAAAGTACAAAGTTGTCGGTATCGGCAATGCCATCGTGGATGTTCTGGCCCATATCGAGGAGGACTTCCTGACCGACAACGGAGTCGAAAAGGGCATTATGCAGCTGATCGACACGGCGCGGGCGAATGAACTCTATGCCGCCATGGGACCGGCCAAGGAAATCTCCGGCGGGTCGGCGGCGAATACCATTGCGGGCCTTGCGATGCTGAAGGTGCCGACGGCCTATGTTTCCAAGATCAAGGATGACCAGCTGGGCGCGATTTTCGCGCATGACATCCGCGCACAAGGGGCGGTTTTCGAAACGCCGCTGGCGCCGAAGGGCCATGCCGACGAGACGGGGCGCTCGATGATTCTGGTGACGCCGGACGGGGAGCGTTCGATGAATACCTATCTCGGCGTGTCGGAGTTCCTGACGCCGGACGACATCGACGAGGGGATGATGGCCGATACCGAGTGGCTGTATCTGGAGGGCTACCGTTTCGATGGACCCGAGAGCCATGCGGCCTTTGCCAAGGCGATCAATGCCTGTCGCGGGGCGGGGGGCAAGGTCTCGATCACCCTGTCGGATCCCTTCTGTGTGGAGCGGCACCGCGCGGCGTTTCTGGCCATGATCCGCGCCGACATCGACCTGCTGTTCTGCAACGAACACGAGTTGAAAGCCCTGTATGAAACCGATGATCTGGGCGTTGCCATGACCCTTGCGGCGGCGGATGTGGAAATCGTGGCCTGCACCGTGGGCGAGCGCGGGGCCTATATCGCCAGCGGCGGGCAGGAAATCCATGCACCGGCCGTTTCCACGCATGTGGAGGACGTCACGGGGGCCGGCGATCTGTTTGCCTCGGGCTTTTTCTACGGGCTTGTCAACAACCGCGATTACCTGACTTGCGGGCGCATGGGCTGCGTCGCGGCGGGCGAGGTGATCAGCCATATCGGCGCGCGCCCCGAGGCCGATCTCGGTGCGTTGTTTGCCGCCGAAGGGCTGGTTTAGCCTGCGCCCCTATACATTGGCGGGCTTTCCGGCTAGAAGCCGCGCAAATCCATTGTTTCGCGGCGAAACCCCGCGCGGCACTCCTGCCGCGCCCGATCCGCGACCCGTATTCCGAAAGAGAATGACATGACCGAGACTACAAGCGTCCATCCGGCGCTGGCGCAAGCGTTGGAAAAACGCGGATATGCCGAAATGACCCCCGTGCAACATGCGGTGCTGGCCCCCGAACTGGAGGGCGCCGACCTGCTGGTCTCGGCGCAGACCGGATCGGGCAAGACCGTGGCTTTCGGGCTGGCGATCGCGCCGACGCTGCTGGGCAAGGCGGAGAAATTCCCCTATGTTCCTGCGCCCGTCGCCCTTGCCATCGCACCGACGCGCGAGCTGGCCCTGCAGGTGAAGCGCGAACTGGAATGGCTGTATGAAAGCACCGGCGCGACGATTGCGTCATGCGTTGGCGGCATGGACTACCGCGCCGAGCGGCGCACACTGGAACGGGGCGCGCAGATCGTTGTCGGCACGCCGGGGCGGTTGCGCGACCATATCGAGCGCGGCTCGCTGGACCTGTCGATGATCCGCGCCGTGGTGCTGGACGAGGCGGACGAGATGCTGGACCTCGGGTTCCGCGACGAGCTTGAGTTTATTCTCGGTTCCGCCCCCGAAGACCGCCGCACGCTGCTGTTTTCCGCCACGGTGCCGCGCTCCATCGCCAGTCTGGCGGAACGCTACCAGCGCGACGCGGTGCGGGTGAAAACCGAGGCCGAGCAGAAACAGCATGTGGATATCGAATACCGCGCCCTGACCGTTGCCCATAACGACGAGGAAAACGCGATTATCAACCTGTTGCGGTTCTACGAGGCGCAAAACGCCATCGTGTTCTGCAACACCCGCGCGGCGGTAAACCATCTGACCGCGCGCCTGACCAACCGCGGCTTTTCCGTTGTGGCCCTGTCCGGCGAGTTGTCGCAGAACGAACGCACCCACGCCCTGCAGGCCATGCGCGACGGGCGGGCGCGGGTCTGTGTTGCCACCGATGTGGCGGCGCGCGGCATCGATCTGCCCAATCTGGAACTGGTGATCCATGCGGACCTGCCGAAAAACCGCGAAAGCCTGCTGCACCGGTCCGGCCGCACGGGGCGCGCGGGGCGCAAGGGGATCAGCGCGCTGATCGTGCCGGTGCGCTCGCGTCGCCGCACCGAACGGCTGCTGCAGAATGCCAGGGTCAACGCCACATGGGACACGCCGCCAAGCGCCGACGATGTGTTGCGCCGCGATGACGAACGGATTTTGCAGGATGCCACGCTGCATGAGCCCCTGAGCGAGGCCGAGGCCGAATTCGCGCAGGAACTGCTGAACCGTTTCGGCGCGCAGCAGATTGCCGGCGCGCTGGTCAAGGCCTATCGCAAGGGTCGCTCGGCCCCTGAGGAGTTGCGCGCCCCCTCCGAGGCCGACAACAAGCCGCGTGCGCGCAACGATTTCGATGGCGGGGTCTGGTTCTCGCTGTCTATCGGCCACAAGCAGAAGGCCGAGCCGCGCTGGATGCTGCCGATGCTGGCCAAGAACGGCAAGCTGAAGAAGGGCGAGATCGGCTCCATCCGTATCCAGCAGATGGTCAGCTATGTCGAGATTTCCCCGAAAGCCGCCGAGCGGTTCATCAAGGCGATCGGGCCGGAGATGAAGCTGGAGAAAACCATCACGATCAGCCGGATCGACGGCATCCCCGACGTGGTGAAAAACGCCCCGAAAGAGCGCAAACCCTTCAAGGGCCGCAAGCCGCATCGTGGCAAGCCGGACGGGAAACCGCGCAAAAAGGATTTCGACAAGCCCAAGGGCAAGGCGGCGAAGAAAAAACGTCCGAAAAAGAAAGACAAAAAACAGTAACCAAGTTGCAGCTTGAAATACGCGATTATCTTGCACTAACTTGCAGGGAGCCGCAGGAACGAGCGCGAAAGGTCGGCCATGACTGTCAGAACCCGCAAATCCGCCCCCGAACGCAAGGCGGAAATCGTCGAAACCGCGATCCGTCTGGCGGCGGATATCGGCCCCGACCGCCTGACGACCGAGCAGCTGGCGACGGAGATCGGCATCTCGCAGCCCGCGATTTTCCGGCATTTTCCGACAAAGGACGCGATCTGGGAAAACGTGGCCGAGCGGATTTGCAAGCTGATGGGCAGCCGGACCTCGGTCGATACCGGTGCCGCGCCGGATGTTCTGGTGCGCCGGATGGTGGCCGCGCAACTTGATTTCATCAAGACCACCCCCGCCGTGCCCGCAATCCTGTTTTCGCGCGAGTTGCACGCCCAGAACGACACCCTGCGCCAGATTTTCGCAAACCTGATGTCGGGACGTCAGAAACGCATGGCCGGTGTTTTCGCCAAAGGGGTGGAGAGCGGCGTTTTCCGCAAGGACCTCGATACCGATGCCGCCGCCTATCTGGTGCTGACGCTGATACAGGGGCTGGCGATGCGCTGGTCGCTGGAAAACCGCGCTTTCGATCTGGTTTCGGAGGGCGAACGGTTGCTGGATTTGCAGATGCACGCCTATCTGGCCACACCGGAGTAAATACATTGTGCGGGCGCGTCCGTCGGCAATTGTAACTTGGCCGAAACCCCTGTAATCCTGTGTCGAACATGGACCCCCGGGGGATCGGAATATGAGCGACGCCAAAACCACCCACTTCGGTTTCAAGACCGTGGACGAGAACGCCAAGGCCGGAATGGTCCACGGGGTTTTCACCAATGTTGCCTCCAAATACGACATCATGAACGACGCCATGAGCCTTGGTATCCATCGCATCTGGAAGGATGCAATGATGGACTGGCTGGCACCGCGCAAGGGTATGAAGCTGCTGGATGTGGCCGGCGGCACCGGCGATATTTCCTTCCGGTTTCTGGAACGGGCCGGCGGCGGCCATGCAACGGTGTTCGACATGACCCAGTCCATGCTGGACGAGGGGCGCAAGCGGGCCGAAGCGGCGCAGTTGCAGGACAGCCTCGACTGGGTGTGCGGCGATGCGATGGCCCTGCCGTTCGAGGATAATACTTTCGACGCCTATACCATCAGTTTCGGCATTCGCAACGTCACCCGCATACAGCACGCGATTGACGAGGCCTATCGCGTGCTGAAACCCGGCGGGCGGTTTTTGTGTCTGGAGTTCTCGGCCATTCCCAATCCGGCGATGCAATGGGCCTATGACCGCTACAGCTTCAACGTGATTCCGCGGCTGGGCGAGGTGATCGCCAACGACCGTGACAGCTACCAGTATCTGGTCGAGTCGATCCGCAAGTTTCCCAAGCAGGACGAATTCGCGGCAATGATCCGCAAGGGCGGTTTCGAGCAGGTGAAATACCGCAACCTGTCGCTGGGCATCGCGGCGCTGCATTCGGGCTGGAAAATATGAGAGGGCCGCACAATATCTGGCGGCTGATCCGCACCGGCGCCACCTTTGAACGCGCGGGCGCCATGAAGGTGGCGCTGGAGGCGATGAATGCGCCACGTTCCGTGCGGATTGTGGCGCGGATTATCGGCTGGCCGGTGCAGTGGCTGGGGCTGCGGGGCGATCCCTCGCAACCGCCGGTGCTGCGGGCGCTGACGGCGCTTGGCCCCGCCTACATCAAATTCGGGCAGCTGATGTCCACCCGTCCCGATGTGGTCGGGCCGGAACTGGCGCACGAGTTGCGGGTGTTGCAGGACAAGCTGCCGCCGTTCCCCACCGACGAGGCCAAGGCCGAGGTGGAGAAGGAACTCGGTATCGGCATAGACGAGGTGTTCTCGGAGTTTTCCGAACCGGTTGCCGCGGCCTCGCTGGCGCAGGTGCACAAGGCGGTGGTGCGGGACAGCGGCCGTGTGGTCGCGGTGAAGGTGCTGCGACCGGGCATCGAGCGGGCGTTTTTGCGCGATGTCGATGCCTTCTATCTTGCCGCCGCCATCATCGAGTTTGTCGCGCCGTTTTCCCGCCGCCTGCGTCCGCGCGCGGTGATCGAGCATTTCCACGGTGTGGTGAAGGGGGAACTGGACCTGCGGATGGAGGCCTCGGCCGCCGACGAATTCGCCCACAACACCCGCAACGATCCCGGGTTTTCCGTGCCGGCGCTGATCTGGGAACTGTCGGCGCGCCGTGTGATGACCACCGAGTGGGTCGAAGGGATTCCGCTGGGCGACATTCCCGCGATTCTGGCCACGGGGCAGGACCCTGTAGAATTCGCCAGTCGTATCCTGCAAACTTTCCTGACCCATGCGCTGCGCGACGGGTTTTTCCATG
Organism: Paracoccaceae bacterium; assembly: GCA_026982255.1. GTDB lineage: Bacteria > Pseudomonadota > Alphaproteobacteria > Rhodobacterales > Rhodobacteraceae > NORP23. Next base: position 6,483 of record JALSHL010000191.1, read on the forward strand.
CGGATATGCATCAGGGCAACCTGAAGCGCGGGCCGAACGGCGATCTGATTGCGCTGGATTTCGGTATCATGGGGCGGATCGACACCTATACCCGCCGCGTTTACGCCGAGATCCTGTTCGGTTTCCTGCAACGGGACTACCGCCGCGTCGCCGAGGTGCATTTCGAGGCGGGCTATGTCCCCGCCGATCAGGATGTGGAGGCTTTCGCGCAGGCGCTGCGCTCGGTGGGCGAGCCGATTTTCGATTATGACGCGCGGCAGGTCTCCATGGGGCGGCTGTTTGCGCATCTGTTCGAGGTGACGGAACAGTTCGGCATGCAGACCCGCACCGAGCTGATCCTGCTGCAACGCACGATGGTGGTAGTGGAGGGCGTGGCCCGCACCCTGTCCGAGGACATCAATATGTGGGAGGTCTCGCGTCCGGTGATCGAGACCTATATCCGCGACAATATCGGCCCGAAGGCCATGGCCCGCGATCTGGGCGCGACCTTGCGGGTGCTGACCCGTTTCGGTCCGCGCCTGCCCGAACTGGCCGAGGCGGCGTTGCGCAGGGCCAGCACCGGGGGCGAGCCGGAGCCGAAGCGGCAAAACGGTCTGGTCTGGGGACTGGGCGGAGCCTTGATCGGGGTGATTGTGGCGCTGCTGTTTACCGGATAGGCGCGATTGACCCTGCCGGATGCCACGGCTAGAACACGCCGGAGGCCCCGTAGCTCAGCTGGATAGAGCGGCCCCCTCCTAAGGGGCAGGTCAGAGGTTCGAATCCTCTCGGGGTCGCCATTTCCGGAAATTTCCGCACAAAAAATATGGCATCCAGCCGGAACCGCACCATTTTGTCGTGAATTCTCGGGGAGGTTCTGCCGTGGAACCCTGTGTGGTTTGCGGGGTAGGCAAACCGTGAGTAGGCGAAGCAATCGCGCCGGTTGTCCGGTACCGGTGTCAATCGGTGCCGTCGTTTGCCAGACGAACAGCCCGAAACCGGACGGATCGAATGGGTTGATGTTGCATGCCCGGCGCGATTACCCCGTTTGAACGTTTTAAGTCCAGCCCGGCGAGAAGGGTTATACGGCGCATTGGTTAAGATAGGGTGAACGGGCTTCTTTTTTGCAAAAATACTCGAATCCGCGGCTGACGTTCTATGTCGTCCGGTTCGGCGAGAGCGGGTCGCCGGCGGGGTCCTTGTGGATGATCACGTCGGCTTCGGGCATGGCGTTCAGGATGGCGTGTTTCAGGCCGGCGCCGATGCCGTGGGCCTGATACAGTGTCTGGTCGGGGTCCAGTTCGATATGCACCTGCACGAACACCTTGTTGCCCGCCGTGCGGGTTTTCAGGTCATGGAAGCCGAGAACGCCGGGCCATGTGTCGATGATTTCCGAGATGCGGGCGATGTCCTCGGGCGCGGCGCGGCGGTCCATCAGGGCGTCGAACGCGCCTTTGCCGATGCGGAAGGCGCTGAACAGCAGGAACAGGGCGGCGGCGATGGCGATGATGGAATCGATGCTGGTGATGCCGAAGGCCGAGGAGGCCAGCAGCGCCACGATGGCGCCGACGTTGGGCAGAAAATCCGACAGGTAGTGCAGGCTGTCCGCCGCCACCACCCTGTTGCCGGTTTTCTTTGCCACGCGCAGTTGCCATGTGACCAGCCCGCCGGTCAGGAAAATGGCGACAATCATGGCGACGATGCCCGGCCCCTCGGCGCTCAGTTCCGGTGGCGTGGCCGAAAGCAGGCGGCCGGTGGCGCTCCACAGGATGGCGGCGCCCGAGACGCTGACCAGCAGGGATTGCGCCAGCGCGGCGAGGTCCTCGGCCGAGGTGTGGCCGAAGGCGTGGTCGTCGTCGGCGGGGCGGTTGGCATAGATGATCGCCATCAGGCCGGTGAGCGAGACGATCAGGTCCAGCGCGCTGTCGGTCAGGCTGGCGGCAATCGACAGCGAGCCGGTCAGGCCGAGCGCCCAGAGCTTGATCCCGACCAGCAGGATCGCCACGGTGACCGAGGCCATGCCGGCGGAAAGGTTCAGCCTGTGGTGGTCGCCGGACATCAGAACCACTGCCCTGTTTCCATGAACCCCAGTTCCAGCAACTGTTGCGAGGACCATTCGAATTTCCGGCTGCCGCTCCATGCGAAACTGTCGATGGCCTCGGCCGAGCCGGGGTTGTGCATCAGCGCCTTGGCCACGCGGAAGGACATGACCGCCATGGTCATATTGTGGTGCCATTCGCAGGCGATGGTGTTCATTTCGGGGTCGTTCAGGCGCAGGTCGGGGCCGATCTCCAGCCCTTTTGCGGCCTTGAACAGGCTGATGCGGTCGATGCGGCGTTTTTCCCAGGGGATGTGTTCCTCGAACCGCCAGCGCAGGCCGCCGAAGATGTCGTATTGGCGTTCCAGCATATCCGGTCCGTCGAAACGCTCCAGCCCGTAGTAGCCGCTGCGGTCCAGATGGGCGGAGTCGAGGTCCACGCCCGAACGGTGCGCGCCTAGGTCCTGCGGATAGAGGTCGATAGCGTAGGTGAATACCGAGGTGCGGCGTTCCTCTTCCATGAAGGCGATGGCGTCCTTGATCGAGCGGGTCTCGCAATGGGGGAAGAACAGGTATTCGGCGTTGAAGGTATAGGCGATCCATTTGCCGGGGCTGGCGGCGATGATCCGGTTCAGGGCGGCGACGGAATCCTCGATTGTGTCGAGGCGGGCGGGGATCGGGTGCAGATCGTCGCTTGCGGCCAGTCCGGCGACATCGCCCAGCACGATGACGGTCGGGAAGCCGAGGGCGCGGTGGTGGCGGACGGTGCTGTCGAGCTCCACGGGGTCCTCGGCCAGAATCACCGCGATCGGGGCGGGCAGGCTGGCCGCCTTCTGGCGGAGGAATTGTTCGAGTTCCGTGTGCGGCATCGGTCGGTTTCCTGACGTTTGCCGGCACATTAGCAATCCGGCTGCGGCTCGGGAAGCCGAAACCGCATGGATTGCGCCGCTATGTGCAAAGATGTAAACGGGCGGCGCGAGGGGGACTCGCCGCGATCGAAAGGCCGATTCATGTCCGATACCAAGAAACTGTTCGTCAAGACCTATGGCTGCCAGATGAATGTCTATGACAGCGAGCGCATGGTCGATGCGCTGGGCGCCGACGGGTTCGAGACGGTGGAAACGCCGGACGAGGCGGATATGATCCTGCTCAACACCTGCCACATCCGCGAGAAGGCGGCCGAGAAGGTCTATTCCGAGCTGGGACGCTATCGCAAGCTGAAGGAGGCGAAGCCGGATCTGAAGATCGGTGTCGCCGGATGTGTGGCGCAGGCCGAGGGCGAGGAGATCATGCGCCGCCAGCCGCTGGTCGATCTGGTGGTCGGGCCGCAGGCCTATCACCGGCTGCCCGATATGGTGCAGCGGACGGATAACGGCGCCAAGGTGATCGACACCGATTTCCCCGAGGAGGACAAGTTCGACCATCTGCCGCGCGGCCCGAAAGCGCGCCGTGCCCCCTCCGCATTTCTGACGGTGCAGGAGGGGTGCGACAAGTTCTGCGCCTTCTGCGTGGTGCCCTATACCCGCGGGGCCGAGGTGTCGCGCCCGCCCGAACGGCTGCTGGCCGAGGCCCGCGATCTGGTGGAGCGTGGCGTGGTCGAGGTGACGCTGCTGGGGCAGAATGTGAACGCCTACGAGGCCGATGGCTGGCGGCTGGCGAAGCTGATCCGCGAGATGGCGAGGACCGACGGGCTGGAACGGATCCGGTTCACCACCTCGCATCCCAACGACATGGGCGATGATCTGATCGAAGCCTTCGGCGAGGTGGACAAGCTGATGCCCTATCTGCATCTGCCGGTGCAGTCGGGGTCGGACACGGTGCTGAAAGCGATGAACCGGCACCATACGGCCGAGGAATACCTGCGCCTGCTGGAACGGATCCGCGCGGCGCGACCGGATATTGCGCTCTCGGGCGATTTTATCGTCGGGTTTCCGGGCGAGGACGAGGCGGATTTCCGGGCGACGCTCGATCTGTGCGCCGAGGTGCGCTATGCGCAGGCATTCAGTTTCAAGTATTCGGCGCGGCCCGGAACACCGGCGGCGGACCGTGCGCATGTGTCCGAGGAGGTGAAGTCGGAACGACTCGCGCGGCTTCAGGAAATGCTGACGGATCACCAGATGGCATTTCAGCAGTCGATGATCGGCAAAACCCTGCCGGTTTTGGTGGAAAAACAGGGCCGCGAGACAGGGCAGATGGTGGGCAAGTCGCCCTATCTACATGCGGTGCATTTCCAGGCGGATTCCACCATGGCTGGGAAAATTGTGCAGGTGCGGGTTGAGGGCTCGGAAAGGAACTCTCTCTCGGGTGTTTGTGTATGAGAAAAAATCCGTTTGCCGGCTGCCGGAAATCGGGTTGCGGGTAAGCAACGGGCCATAATTTATTGCGTTGAAGGGCTTTTTTTGCTAACAGACACGCAAGCCGGCAATATAGGTCGGCCACCCGAGACAGGAAATTTGTTATGAAAAGTATTATCAGAACGCTTGTGTTTGTTCTAGGAAGCGCGTTGCTTCCGGTAAATGCGATGGCACTGGATACGGGGAGCTACCCCGCTGCCATCTGGATTGATCCCGACGGTTGTGAACACTGGGTGCTTGATCTGGGAGTCGAGGGCATGATGTCGCCGCGGCTGGATCGCGAGGGACGGCCGGTGTGTGGGCGCTCCACCCAGATTTGCATGGAATTCCCCGACGATGTGTTGTTCAGGGTCAACGAGGCAACCCTGTCGCCTTCCGCGATCGGGATGTTGCGCTCCTATTTCAGCAAGGAAATCTCTTCGGGGACATCGGCGTTTATTATCAAGGGACATACGGACAATACCGGCAGCATATATTACAACTTCGATCTGGCCCGTGCCCGGGCCGAAGCGGTAGCTGCGATTGCCCGCGAGGTTGGCGCAGTGGTGCAGGTGGAATCCTATGGCGAGATGCAGCCGATAGCCTCTAACGACACCGAGGACGGCCGCCGCCGCAATCGCCGTGTCGAAGTGCTTTGCGAGTAGGGGGTGGATATGAATTTCTTCAAAATGCGCACAACCGTTGTTCTGGTGTCCGGCGTTCTTGCCGGATGCGGGCTTTCCGGTTCTTCGACAACGGACACGGGTATCGACGACGATTCCCTGACCGGTATGGATGCCGGTATCTGGGTCGATGGTGACGGATGCGACCACTGGATTATCGATGACGGGCTGGAGGGCTATCTGACGCCGCGTTTTGGTCCCGATGGCAAGCCGGTATGTCGCGAAGGGGCGGTGCCCTATTCCACCATCAACTTTACGCGCAGTCTTTTCGGGTCGAGCTAGGGTCGGCAATTCCGCTTGCCCCCGTGGCGCTGTTGAGGCACCATAGGGGCAATCGATCCCTATACCCGAGATGGTGACCATTTGGCATTGACCGAACTTTCCAGCGCCGACACGTCCGCGGACTCTGCGGAAACGTCGATGGAGTTTCCCGACAACCGTTTGCTGATCGACCTGTGCGGCGAACTGGATTCCAATCTTGCGAAAATCGAGACGGCCACCGGTGCCGAGATTACCCATGTGGGCAACCGTCTGGCGCTGAAGGGCGATGCCCATGCGCGCAAGCAGGCCGAAACCGTGTTGCGCGGGATTTATGCGCGGCTCGAACAGGGGCGGCCGCTGACGCAGGGCGATGTGGATGCGGTGATCCGTATGCCGGAGGAGGTTTTCGAGGCCCCGCGCGAAGGCGACCAGATCGAGATGTTCCGCGGCGACCGGATCGAGATCAGAACCCGCAAGCGGGTGGTGGAGCCGCGTTCGACCGCGCAGAAGGCATATGTCAAATCGCTGTTTGCCAACGAGCTGGTGTTCGGGCTGGGACCGGCGGGCACGGGAAAAACCTATCTGGCGGTGGCGGCGGCGGTCTCGGCGTTTATCGAGGGGCATGTGGACCGGATTATCCTGAGCCGTCCGGCGGTGGAGGCCGGAGAGCGCCTCGGGTTTTTGCCCGGCGATATGAAGGAGAAGGTCGATCCCTATATGCAGCCGCTTTACGACGCGCTGAACGATTTTCTGCCGGCGAAGCAGGTGGCGAAGCTGATCGAGGAAAAACAGATCGAGATCGCGCCGCTGGCCTTTATGCGCGGGCGCACGCTGGCCAATGCCTTTGTCGTGCTGGACGAGGCGCAGAATGCCACCACCATGCAGATGAAAATGTTCCTGACCCGTCTGGGCGAGGGCAGCCGCATGGCGATCACCGGCGACATGACCCAGACCGACCTGCCGCGCGGCGTGATGTCCGGTCTGGTGGAGGCCGAACGGGTGTTGCGCAATACCGAAGGCATCGGGTTTACCCGTTTCACCGCCGAGGATGTGGTGCGCCATCCGATGGTGGCGAAGATCATCAAGGCCTATGAGGCCGACGGGCGGATCAATGGCTGATGTAGATGTCGTCATCGAGGATGACAGGTGGTTAACGCCCGATCTTGAGGGATTGGCGAGCAAGGCTGTGCAAATAGCGCTGGAAACCGCCGGAATTTCCGCAACGGGTTATGAAATTTGCGTGATGGGCTGCTCGGATGCGCGGATTGCGGAACTGAATGCGGAGTTTCGTGAAAAACCGGTGCCGACCAATGTGCTGTCATGGCCTGTCTTCGATGTGGGCCCTGATCCCGACACCGGTATTCCGCCAGCTATTCCAGCGCCTTGCGGGGCGGAAAACAGCCTCGGGGATATTGCCATTGCTTTCGAGACCTGCGAACGGGAGGCCTTGGAAAAGGGGATTCCGGTGGCGGATCATGTCATTCATCTGGTGGTTCACGGGTGTCTGCATCTGCTCGGATACGACCATCTGGACGAGATGCAGGCGGATGTGATGGAGGGGCTGGAAATCAAGGCTCTTGCCAGCATGGGGTTGGACAACCCATATTAGAGGGGCGGGCGCGCTTTGGCGCCCAGTTGAGGATTAAGGAGCCATGGGCGACATAGCGGACGGGGATTCTATCGCGGCGCAGCGCGCGCGACAGCAGGATAGTCAGGACACACATCGAAAATCCGGTTTCTGGGGCAAACTGTTTGCTCCTGCGCCGGAAACCGTTCCGGAAACGCCCGAGGCCACGACCGGCACAGCGGAAACCCGCGAGATGCTGGTCAATGTGCGTAATATGAATGCGCTCCGTGTCGAGGATGTCGCCGTTCCCATTGCCAATATCGTGGCCGTGCCGGATGACGCGACGCTGGACGAGGTGGTGCAGGCGTTTCGCGACTCCACCTATTCCCGCCTGCCGGTCTATGACGAGACGCTGGACAATCCGGTCGGGCTGATCCACCTGAAGGATCTGGCGTTGAACCACGGGTTCGGGGCCGGGAAGGGGTTCGACCTGAAATCGGAGGTCCGGCCGCTGTTGTATGTGCCGCCCTCGATGCCGATCGGGGCGCTGTTGCAGAAGATGCAGAGCGAGCGGATCCATATGGCGCTGGTGATCGACGAATACGGCGGTGTGGACGGGCTGGTGACCATCGAGGACCTGATCGAGCAGATTGTCGGGGAAATCGCGGACGAACACGACGAGGAGGAGGCGCGCCTCTGGAGCGAGGAAACGCCCTCGGTGTTTCTGGCGCAGGCCAATACGCCGCTGGACGAGTTCGAGGTGGCAGCGGGGGTTGACCTGCTGCCCGATGATCTGGACGAGGATGTTGATACCCTCGGCGGGCTGGTGTTCATGCTGAGCGGGCGGGTGCCGGCGCGCGGCGAATGTATCCGCGACACCCAAGGTAACGAATACGAGGTGGTGGATGCCGATCCGCGCCGGATCAAACGCTTGCGGGTGCGGCTGAAAAACGCGCCTGTGGCGGGCTGACAGCGGGTGGATGTCAGCGGAAAACTCACCCGTCTGACCGGCAAGCGGCAGTTGGTCATGGCCTTTAGCGCCGGGGCCGCGCTGGCGCTGGTGCAGGCGCCATGGTCCTTTCCACTGGCGTTTTTCTTTGCCATTCCGTTGTTGTTCCGTCTGCACGCGGGCGCGGTGTCTGCGCGACGGGCGGCGCTGGTCGGCTGGATTGCGGGGCTGGCCTATTTCGGGCTAACGCTGTCGTGGCTGGTGGAGCCGTTTCTGGTCGATGCCGCCGCGCAGGGCTGGATGGCCCCCTTTGCCCTGTTTTTTATGGCGGCCGGTCTGGCGCTGTTCTGGGCGCTGGCCTTCGGGCTGGCGCGGCGCGGCAGTATGATCGCCTTTGCGGCGCTTTGGACCTTGCTGGAACTGGCGCGTTCCTATCTGTTTACCGGCTTTCCCTGGGCGCTGATCGGTTATGGCTGGGCGGATACGCCGGTGATGCAGGTGATCTCGGTTATCGGGGTGCCGGGGCTGGGGTTCCTGACGATTCTGTTGGCGGTGCTGGTCGGGCAGGTGATCCGGGGGGACTGGCGTAATGTGGTGGCGGGGTTGGCGATTCTGGCCGTGCTGTGGGGTTTCGGCAGCTATCGCCTGTCGCAGCCGGTGCCGGAGCGGGCGAGCCCGTTCAGCGTGCGGGTGGTGCAGCCGAATGCGGCACAGGAGCTGAAATGGCTGCCCGAGTTCATGCAGGTGTTTTTCGAGCGCCAGCTGGCGCTGACGGCGGGGGACGGCGGGCCGCAGCCCGATCTGGTGATCTGGCCCGAAGCGGCGGTGCCGTTCATCCCTTCGGCCCGCCCCGACCTGTTGCAGCGTATGGCGGCAGAGGCGGGCGGCGCACGGATCGCGTTTGGCGCGCGACGGGTGGATGCGGACAGCAGGTGGTATAACTCGCTGTATCTGCTTGATCCGCTTGGCAATATTTCCGCGCAATACGACAAGCGGCATCTGGTGCCGTTCGGCGAGTATTTTCCGCTGGCGGATTGGGTGGCGAGGCTGGGGATCGATGCGCTGACCGGCCTGACCGGCACGGGGTTTACCGCCGGCGAGGGGCCGGTGCTGGTGGAGACG
>JALSHL010000192.1 GCA_026982255.1 Paracoccaceae bacterium
GGCCAGCAGGGGGTGATACACTGGCCGCCCGGCGAGGCAAACCGCTCGGTTCTGGTGGAAGAATACCATTGGCCGGTTGCCTCGGGCGAGGTGGAGCGGCTGGTGGTCGGGCACGGGTTGGAGACCTGCGACCGCCCCGCCGCGTTGCTGGACGAGATTTGGCGGGTGCTGGCCCCCGGCGGGCGTGTGGTATTTGTGGTGCCGAACCGCTCCGGATTGTGGGCGCGGCGCGATGTAACGCCGTTCGGGCACGGGCGACCCTATAGTCTGACGCAGCTGGAGACGCTTTTGCGCAAGCACCGGTTCCAGCCGGAACGGCATGTTTCCGCGCTGTATGGACCGCCGAGTCACCGGCCACTGTGGTTGAAATCGGCACGGTTCTGGGAGGGGCTGGGCAAGCGGCTGGATTCGCGTATGGTGGCGGGGGCATTGCTGGTCGAGGCGAGCAAGCAGATTTACGCGACGCCGAAGAACGGGCTGCGGGACCGGGTGCGCAAGCCGCTTGGTGTGCTGGAAGGGCTGGCGCAACCGAAGCCGCGCCCGGCCTCCAACCGGAAACACCGGCAAATACGGCAGAAGTTTTGACGGATTCGGCGTGGAGCTACAGCCCGGATGGATCGATCTACCGCAAAAGATTGAAAATATGACAGTTTCCGGCGCGCAAAGCGTCGCAGTTTGCAGGCGGGTCGGTTTTACATACTGAAAAACAACGAAAAATTTTTCGCGGCGGAATCCAGCCGATAGCTTGCCACAAGGCGATACCTCTGTTATCACCGCGCCGATTTCAACGGGTTTGCCTTGGCGGCCCCGAATGACAATATGTCCGCCTTTCGGGGTTGGACTAGCCAGAACGGAAGGGTTTACGTGTCTGACGCAAGGTCTTTAGTATCGGGAGCTGCCGGTCGCTATGCGACAGCGCTTTTCGAAATCGCCCAGGAGGCGAACAAGCTGGAAGCCGTCGAGGCTGATCTCGGCGCGCTTTCCGCGGCTCTGGGCGAGAGCGCGGAACTGCGCGATCTGATTTCCTCTCCTGTTTATTCGCGCGAAGAGCAGGGCGCGGCTATGGCCAAGATTGCCGTCGCGATGGGGCTGGGAGGCGAGGTTGCGAATACGGTTGCGCTGATGGCTGCCAATCGTCGCCTTCCGGTTTTGCCGCAGGTGATTGCTGCAGTGCAGGCGTTGGCCGCCGACGCACGTGGCGAGGTCAAGGCCGACGTCACTGCCGCCAAGGCATTGACCAAGGCGCAGCAGGAAAAACTTGCCAAGGTGCTGAAAGAAAGTGTTGGCAAGGATGTTACTATCAATATGTCCGTTGATGAATCCCTCATCGGCGGTCTTGTCGTTAAAATGGGTTCGAAAATGATCGATACATCGGTTGCCTCGAAACTCTCCAATCTTCAAAACGCAATGAAAGAGGTCGGATAATGAGCATCCAAGCTGCAGAAATTTCTGCAATCCTCAAGGAGCAGATCAAGAATTTCGGTCAGGATGCCGAAGTTGCCGAAGTCGGTCGTGTGCTTTCCGTCGGTGACGGTATCGCGCGTGTGCATGGTCTGGACAATGTGCAGGCCGGTGAAATGGTCGAATTCCCGGGCGGAGTTCGTGGCATGGCGCTGAACCTCGAGATCGACAACGTCGGTGTTGTTATTTTCGGGTCCGACCGTGACATCAAGGAAGGTGATACGGTCAAGCGCACCAATGCCATTGTGGATGTTCCGACGGGTGACGAGTTGCTGGGCCGCGTTGTTGACGGTCTGGGCAATCCGATCGATGGTAAAGGCCCGATCAAAACCAAAACTCGCTCGCCGGCCGACGTGAAGGCCCCGGGCATCATTCCGCGTCAGTCGGTTCACGAGCCGATGGCAACCGGTATCAAATCCGTTGATGCCCTGATCCCGGTTGGCCGTGGCCAGCGCGAGCTGATCATTGGCGACCGCCAGACCGGTAAAACCGCTGTGGCGCTGGACGCGATCCTGAACCAGAAAGCCTATAACGACGCTGCCGGTGACGATGAGAGCAAGAAGCTGTATTGTGTATATGTTGCGATCGGGCAGAAACGTTCGACCGTTGCGCAGCTGGTGAAAAAGCTGGAGGAAACCGGTGCCATCGAGTATTCGATTGTGGTTGCCGCAACCGCCTCCGAGCCGGCACCGCTGCAGTATCTGGCCCCGTACGCCGCGACCGCCATGGGCGAGCATTTCCGCGACAACGGCCGTCACGCCCTGATCATCTATGATGACCTCTCCAAGCAGGCCGTGGCCTATCGCCAGATGTCCCTGCTGCTGCGCCGTCCGCCCGGAC
>JALSHL010000193.1 GCA_026982255.1 Paracoccaceae bacterium
CCGTATGCGGTTCGGCCATGGCGAGGCGTTTGACCACATCGGCAATGGCACCGGATTCGGCGCGGTCGGTGCGCAGGAATTTCAGGCGCGCCGGTGTGGCGTGGAACAGGTCGCGCAGTTCCACCACTGTGCCGCGGGTCAGGGCGGCGGGTTCGACCGGGCCGGTTTTGCCGCCGTGGACGGTGATGCGCGCTGCCTCGCCCGCGTTGGCGAAACGCGAGGTGATGGTCAGGCGGCCGACGGCACCGAGCGAGGGCAGGGCCTCGCCGCGAAAGCCGAAGGAATGGATGTTGAGCAGGTCGGAACCGTCGATTTTCGACGTGGCGTGGCGCGACAGGGCCAGCGGCAGTTCGTCCGCCGGGATGCCGTGGCCGTCGTCGGTGACGCGCAGCAGGGTCTTGCCGCCGTCGGCGTAGGCAATGTCTATGCGCGTGGCCCCCGCGTCGAGGGCGTTTTCCACCAGTTCCTTGACCGCCGAGGCGGGCCGCTCGACCACCTCACCCGCCGCGATGCGGTTGGCTGCGGCGTCGTCGAGTTGCCGGATCGGCTGCCGGTTTTCGGGTATATTGTGGTTCAGCGCGTTCATGCCACCAATTCTAGCATGGCAACGCGCGATTCTGCCATGTGTATCTTATGATGATTTTTTGTCACCGAACAGCAGCAGGCCAAAGGCACCGGCAAAGATGGAGATGTCGGCGATGTTGAAGGCATAGGGGTTGTTGATGCCGCAACAGGTGACGTTCAGAAAGTCGGCGACAGCGCCGTAGATGAAGCGGTCCACTACATTTCCTATGGCCCCGCCGATCAGCAGGCCGGCGGAGAGCGGGACCATCCAGCCCGGCTTGTTGCGCACCCAGATGGCGACACCGATGATGATGGCGACGGCCAGCACGATCAGGATGATGCGGGTCAGGGCGCCCTCGCCGTTGAACAGGCCGAAGTTCATGCCGCGGTTCCATGCCATGGCGAAGTTGATGTAGGGGGGGTAGACCTCGATATAGTAGCGGCTGGCGAGGTCGAGGTAATCGACGACAATCCATTTGGTGATACGGTCCAGCAGAAAAATGATACCGGCGACGGAGAGAGTGCGGGTCAGGGGCATGGGAACCTCGGGGTTATTCGGTCGCGGCACCCTAAACGTGACGTGGCGGCGGAACAAGTGGGAGCGGTGATTTCCGCTGGCGGGATGGCGCCATTGTGATAGGGTCGCATGGCCCGGATTTGCGGGCGCATAAGGTGACCCATGACAACGCAACCGACCATGCCGCGCAAGGCACAGGACAACAGCTGGGCCGCGCATCTGCGCGGGACGATGGCGCTGGGCCTGCCGATTATCGGCACACAACTGGCACAGATGGGAATCGGGTTCGTTGACACCATGATGCTCGGCTGGCTGGGGGCGGAAACGCTGGCGGCCTCGGTTCTGGCGACGACGGTGTTTTTCATGGTGCTGGTGGTCGGTTTCGGGCTGGCGCAGGCGGTGATGCCGCTGGCCAGCCAGGCGGCGGGCCAGGGCGACGAGCGCAGCCTGCGCCGTGCGGTGCGCATGGGGTTCTGGGTGGTGGTGGCCTATGGCCTGCTGATGATGCCGCTGTTGTGGAATACCGAGGCGATCCTGCTGGCCATCGGGCAGAAGCCGGAGTTGTCGGCACGGGCGCAGGATTATGTGCGGATCATGCAGTGGTCGGTGTTTCCGGTGCTGATTGTTTCGGTGTTGCGGTCCTATCTGGCCTCGATCGAGCGGATACAGATCGTGATGTGGGTGACGATTGCGGCGGTGGCTGTGAACGCGGTGCTGAACTATGCGTTGATCTTCGGCAATTTCGGCGCGCCGGAGATGGGGCTGGAGGGGGCGGCGCTGGCCAGCCTGCTGACCAATATGTTGTCGGTCACGGCGATCATCCTATATTGCCAGAGTGTCGAGGAAATTCGGCGGCACGGGATTTTCGGACGGTTCTGGCGGGCCGACTGGAGCGCCTTTCGCGAGGTGTTCCGGCTGGGCCTGCCGATCAGCCTGACCATTCTGGCCGAGGTGGGACTGTTTTCTATGGCCTCCATCATGATGGGCTGGGTCGGGACGATCCCGCTGGCCGCGCACGGGATTGCGTTGCAGGTGACCTCGATCAGTTTCATGATTCCGCTGAGTTTCTCGCAGGCGGGCACCGTGCGGCTGGGGCGGGCGATCGGGCGCAAGGATGCGCTGGGAATCGAGCGCGCCGGCTGGACGGTGATCGTGCTGGGGGTCGGCTTTGCCGTGTTCTCGGCAGCGGTGTTTATCCTGTTTCCGCAGGCGCTGATCTCGCTCTATCTGGACGAGGCGAACCCCGATGCGGCGGATATTGTCGCCTATGGTGCACCCTTGCTGGCGGTGGCGGCGGCGTTTCAGGTGGTGGATTCATTGCAGGTGCTGGGCGCGGGGTTGTTGCGGGCCCTGAAGGATACGCGGGTGCCGATGATGATTGCGGTGTTCAGCTACTGGGTGATCGGGGTGCCGGCGGCCTATGTGCTGGGGATACGGATGGAGATGGGTGGCGTCGGTGTCTGGAGCGGGCTGGCGCTGGGCCTGTCCTTTGCCGCGGTGCTGATGAACTGGCGCTATTTCCGGCGCGATGCGCTGGGGCTGGTGCATTTGTAACGCGGGGCGGTTTGGTGCTAGTTTGACACAAAGTCAGGAGGGGACCATGGCCGGAAACATCAAATCCATTCTGGAACGGATCAGCGGGTTGCAGGACGATCTGGAAACCGCGGTCAGCGAGAAGGCGGAGAAATTCCGCTATTCCTACGAGGACCGGAAAATCCGGTTCAGGAAAGAGGCGCTGAAATGGCAAGGGACGTTCAGGACCGGTCTCTGGCGCTATGTCAGCGGGGCGGGGATACTGACGGTGCTGAGCGCGCCGGTGATCTACGGGCTGATCATTCCGTTTGTCATTCTGGATATCGCGGTTGTTGTCTATCAGGCGATCTGCTTTCCGATCTACGGTATCAAAAAAGTCAAACGCAGCGACTTTATCGTCATTGACCGGCACCATCTGGCCTATCTGAACGCTCTGCAGAAACTGAATTGCGTTTACTGCGGTTACGGCAACGGCTTGCTGGCCTTTGTGTCCGAGGTGGCGGCGCGGACCGAGGCCTATTGGTGCCCGATCAAACATGCGGGCAAGCTGGCGGCCTATCACCGGCACTATCCGCATTTTTCCGACTATGGCGACGCGGAACATTTTGCCGAGGACTGGAAGCGCAACATGGCGCGGGTGCGTGGCGAGGATGTGGCGGAAGCAAAGAAAGATTGATCGAAGGGTCAAGCGGCCATAGTATCGTGAAAAAAACGAGGGAATGAACGTGGCCAGCAAGATAACGCGTATCCAGCGGGAAAAACGCGAGGTGATCCTCGAAGCCGCGTTGCAGGTGTTTTCCGAAAACGGGTTCCGGGGCACGACGCTGGACCAGATTGCGGCGCTGGCCGGGTTGTCGAAGCCCAATATGCTGTATTATTTCGGCGGCAAGCAGGAAATCTATTGCACGTTGCTCAACCGGTTGCTGGAAACTTGGCTGGAGCCGTTGAAGCGGATCTCGGCGGACGGAGACCCCCATAGCCAGATCATGGGGTATATTTGCGAGAAGCTGGAATTCTCGCGCAGTTTTCCGCGCGAAAGCCGGTTGTTTGCCAACGAGATCCTGAACGGTGCGCCGCGGATGCTGCCGGAACTCAAAGGGCCGCTCAAGGCGCTGGTGGACGAAAAGGCGGCGATCCTGCAAGGCTGGATGGATGCGGGCAAGCTGGCGCAGGTCGATCCGCGCCACCTGCTGTTTGCCATCTGGGCCACGACGCAGCATTATGCGGATTTCGCCGTGCAGATGCAGGCGGTGCTGGGGGACAGCGATCCCGACCCGATCAAAAGCGGCGGCGAGTTTCTGGAGGCGCTGTTCTTCAAGGGGCTTGATCCGCGATAGGGCCTTGTAATCCGGCGGGCGGGGGCGTATATCCCCCTCAACAGCGGCAAGACTGGCTTCCAACCCCAGCCTTCCATCGGAAAATTCGACGGGCCGCGCGCCCGTTTTTTTGTGTCTGGAGAGATATGTCCGACCTTATCGCCAAAGCCGCCATCGACGTTCGTCTGGCCGGTATCGTAACCCCCGTCATCGAGGACATGGGGTTCGAGCTGGTCCGCCTGCGCCTGATGTCCGGCAAGAACACCGTATTGCAGATCATGGCCGACCGGCCCGAGGGCAATATCAACGTTGATGATTGCGCCGAGATTTCGCACGCGCTTTCTGCTATACTCGACGTCGAGGACCCGATCGACGGGGAATACGCGCTGGAGGTTTCCAGCCCCGGCATCGACCGGCCGCTGACACGGCTGAAGGATTTCGAGACCTTCGAGGGCTACGAGGTCCGGCTGGTGACCAGCGAGCTGATCGACGGGCGCAAGCGGTTCAACGGTGTCTTGCGCGGGGTCGAGGGAAACGAGGTGCTGATCGAGATTGCCGAGGGGACTATCGGCCTCGATTTCGACTGGCTGGTCGAGGCGAAGCTGCTGCTGACCGACGAATTGATCGCCGAGAGTCTGAAGGCCCGCAAGGGTGACGACCTCGACGAGAGTGCATTTGACGAGATTGAAACGGACGAAGACTCCGACACGGAAGAGGAATAAATCATGGCTATTACCAGTGCAAACCGGCTGGAATTGTTGCAGATCGCCGATGCGGTCGCGCGCGAAAAACTGATCGACCCCGATCTGGTGATCGAGGCGATGGAGGAAAGCCTGGGCAAGGCTGCGCGTTCGCGTTACGGGGCGGAATATGACATCCGCGCCCATATCGACCGCAAGACCGGCGAGCTGACCATGACCCGCAACCGCACCGTGGTCGAGGAGGTCGAGAACACCTTTACCGAGCTGACGCTGGAAGACGCGAAGGAGATTGATCCGGATGCCGAGATCGGCTCCGTTCTGGTTGACCCGCTGCCGCCGATGGATTTCGGCCGTATCGCGGCGCAGTCGGCCAAGCAGGTGATCATGCAGAAGGTCCGCGAGGCCGAGCGCGAGCGTCAATACGAGGAATTCAAGGACCGCGTGGGCGAGATCATCAACGGTTCGGTCAAGCGGGTCGAATACGGCAATGTCATCGTGGACGTGGGCCGTGGCGAGGCGATCCTGCGCCGCGACCAGTTGATCAACCGCGAGGCCTTCCGCACCGGCGACCGTGTGCGCGCCTATATCCGCGACGTGCGTTCCGAGGTTCGCGGTCCGCAGATCTTCCTGAGCCGCACCGCGCCGGAGTTTCTGGCCGAGCTGTTCAAGATGGAAGTGCCGGAGATTTACGACGGGATCATCGAGATCAAGGCGGTTGCCCGCGATCCCGGTTCGCGTGCGAAGATCGGCGTGATTTCCTATGACAATTCCATTGATCCGGTCGGGGCCTGTGTCGGTATGCGCGGCTCGCGCGTGCAGGCGGTGGTCAACGAGTTGCAGGGCGAGAAGATCGACATCATCCCGTGGAACGAGGATCAGGCGACCTTCCTTGTGAATGCGTTGCAGCCGGCCGAGGTTTCCAAGGTGGTGATCGACGAGGAGGCCGACCGCGTCGAGGTCGTGGTGCCGGAGGACCAGCTGTCGCTGGCTATCGGGCGGCGCGGGCAGAACGTGCGTCTGGCCAGCCAGATCACCGGTCTGGATATCGACATCATGACCGAGGCCGAGGAATCCGAACGCCGTCAGGCAGAATTCGCCGAGCGCACCAAGCTGTTCATGGAAACCATGAACGTGGACGAGATGGTGGCGCAGCTGCTGGTCTCCGAAGGTTTCGCGACGCTGGAGGAAGTGGCCTATATCGACATCGACGAAATTCTGGCTATCGACGGGTTCGAGGAATCCACCGCCGAGGAGTTGCAGGCCCGTGCGCGGGAATCGCTGGACGAGCTGAACGCCAAGGCCATCGAGAAGGCCCGCGAGATGGGCGTCGAGCAGAGCCTGTTCGATTACGAGGGGCTGACCCCGCAGATGTTCGTGGCGCTGGCCGAGGACGGGATCACCTCGCTGGAGGAATTCGCGCGCTGTGCGGATTGGGAACTGGCGGGCGGTTACACCACGGTTGACGGCAAACGTGTGAAGGACGAGGGCCTGCTGGAGAAATTCGATGTGGGTCTGGAGGAAGCACAGGCGTTGATCATGAACGCCCGTCTGGCACTGGGCTGGGTCACCGAAGAACAACTGGCCGAAGACGAGGCCGCCGCCGAGGCCGCAGCGGCCGCTGAAGCCGAAGAAAACGCAACAGGGGCCGAGGCCTGATATAAGGCCGTCCGAAGGAGAGCGTGTTGAACGAAGTGCATCGTAAAAAGCCTGACACTGCGGCTGCCGAAAGGCGCTGTATTGTCACGCGGGAATCCGCCCCCAGGGGCGGGCTGGTGCGCTTTGCTGTCGGGCCCGAGGGTCTGGTGGTGCCGGATGTGCTGGAAAAACTCCCCGGGCGGGGGTTGTGGGTGACGGCGGATCGCGACCTGATCAACGAGGCGGCGGAAAAGGGGCTGTTTGCCCGCGCCGCAAAGATGCAGGTTACGGTGTTGCCCGATCTGGCGGACCACGTGGAAATGTTGCTGGCGCGGCGTGTGGTCGATATGCTGTCCATGGGCCGCAAGGCCGGTCGCGCGGTGGCGGGGCTGGAGAAGGTCAAGACCTGGCTGCTGGATGACAAGGCGGTGCTTCTGCTGCAGGCATCCGACGGGTCGGAGCGCGGGAAATCGGCGCTCAGGCCGCCGGCAGGGCCGGAAACCCTGGTGGAATGCCTGACCAGTCGTGAATTGGGCATGGCCTTTGGGCGAGATACTGTGATACATGCCGCCATGACAAGGGATGGCATCACGGATCGAGTCCTTTATGATGCAACCCGTTTGGCGGGTTTGCGCAAGAATTAGGCCCCGCAAGGGTGCCACGGAACGGCGGGGGTGTCCCCGCACTGAAAGGTTAAGACGGAATGAGCGATTCTAAAGGTAACGACGGCAAAAGCAAAACACTGGGTCTGGGCGGCGGCTCCGGCACGGTGCGCCAGAGCTTTAGCCACGGACGGACGAAAGCGGTCGTTGTCGAAACCAAACGCAAGCGCGTAGTGGTGCCCAAGCCGGGTGGTGCCAAGAACAAGGGTGGCGTGCAGCGCCGGACCTCCAACGTCGGGGTGTCCGATGCCGAACTGGAACGCCGTCGCAAGGCGCTCGAAGCGGCCAAGGCACAGGAAGCGGAACGCCTGGCGAAGGAAAAGGCTGAAGGTTCGGCGCGCGAGGCTGAACGTGCCCGCCGCCGTGCCGAGAAAGAGGCCAAGGCACGCGAGGCCGAGGAAAAGGAAATCCGCAAACAGCGCGAGGCCGAGGAAGCCCGCCTGAAAGCCGAGGAGGAGGCCAAGGCAAAGGCGGCCAAGGCGGAAAAACCGGCGCGGGCAAGAAAAGAGGATACCGTCGATCCGGCGGCAGCGCAGGCACAGGCCGCGCGTGCCGAGGCCGGTCGCGTGGCCCCGACTCCGTCGGGCAAGAAGCCCCGCGGTGACGACAAGAAACAATCGCGTGGACGTGGCGGGGATGACCGTCGCCGCTCCGGCAAACTGACGATCAATCAGGCGCTGGGCGGAGGTGGCAACCGTCACCGGTCCATGGCCGCGATGAAGCGCCGTCAGGAGCGCGAGAAACGCAAGTTGCAGGGTGGCCCGATCGAGCACGAGAAGATCGTGCGCGAGGTGCAGGTGCCCGAGGCGATCACCGTTCAGGAACTGGCCAACCGCATGACCGAGAAGGTCGCGGCGGTGGTGAAGGCGCTGATGACCAACGGGATCATGGCGACGCAGAACCAGACCATCGACGCGGATACCGCCGAACTGATTGTCGAGGAATTCGGCCACAAGGTCGTGCGTGTTTCCGATGCCGATGTCGAGGACGTGATCGTTGCCGAGGAGGACAGGGAAGAAGATCTGAAACCGCGTGCGCCGATCATCACGATCATGGGGCATGTGGACCACGGGAAAACCTCGCTGCTGGATGCGATCCGCAAGACCAACGTCGTGACCGGCGAGGCCGGTGGCATCACGCAGCACATCGGCGCCTATCAGGTGACGACCGACAGCGGCGCCAAGCTGACGTTCCTCGATACGCCGGGCCATGCGGCGTTTACGTCGATGCGCTCGCGCGGGGCGCAGGTGACGGATATTGTCATTCTGGTGGTGGCGGCGGATGACTCCGTCATGCCGCAGACCATCGAGGCGATTGCCCACTCGAAAGCGGCCGGTGTGCCGATGATCGTGGCGATCAACAAATGCGACAAACCGGGCGCCGATCCTGACAAGGTGCGGGCCGAGTTGTTGCAGCACGAGGTGATCGTCGAGAAAATGTCTGGCGATGTTCTGGATGTGGAGGTTTCTGCCATCACGGGGCAGGGGCTGGATACCCTGCTGGAGAACATTGCTTTGCAGGCCGAGTTGCTGGAACTGAAGGCCAACCCCGACCGTCCCGCCGAAGGCGCGGTGATCGAGGCGAAGCTCGACGTGGGCCGTGGTCCGGTCGCCACGGTTCTGGTGCAGAAAGGCACGCTGAAACGCGGCGATATCTTTGTGGTTGGCGAGCAGTGGGGCAAGGTCCGTGCGCTCATCAACGATCAGGGTGAGCGCGTGAACGAGGCCGGCCCGTCGATTCCGGTCGAGGTTCTGGGCCTGAACGGCACGCCCGAGGCGGGCGATGTGCTGAACGTGGTTCCGAACGAGGCGAAAGCCCGCGAGATTGCCGACTACCGTGCGCAGGTCGCCAAGGACAAACGTGCGGCGGCCGGGACGGCGACGACGCTCGACCAGTTGCTGGCCAAGGCCAAGGCCGACGAGAATGTTGCGGTGTTGCCCATCGTGGTGAAAGCCGACGTGCAGGGTTCTGCCGAGGCAATCGTTCAGGCGATGGAGAAGGTCGGAAACGAGGATGTGCGCGTGCAGGTTCTGCATTCCGGCGTCGGCGCGATCACGGAATCGGATGTGACCCTGGCCGAGGCTTCTGGTGCGCCGATCATCGGCTTCAACGTGCGTGCCAATGCACCGGCCCGCAACAGCGCCAACCAGAAGGGTGTGGAGATCCGCTATTACTCCATCATCTACGATCTGGTGGACGACGTGAAGAAAGCGGCCTCGGGGCTGCTGTCGCCGGAGATCAAGGAAACCTTTATCGGCTATGCCGAGATCAAGGAGGTCTTCAAGATCACCGGTGCAGGCAAGATTGCCGGTTGTATCGTCACCGAGGGCGTGGCCCGTCGTGCCGCAGGCGTGCGTTTGCTGCGTGACAATGTGGTGATCCACGAAGGCAAGCTGAAAACGCTGAAACGCTTCAAGGACGAAGTGAAAGAAGTGCAGTCCGGTCAGGAATGCGGTATGGCCTTCGAGAAATACGAGGACATTCGCGAAGGCGATGTGATCGAGATTTTCGAGACCGAGGAAATCACCCGCACGCTGGACTAACCGGCGCGAAACGGATCGAAAGGCCGCCTCCGATAACGGAGCGCGGCCTTTTTCGTGATTTTTTCTTGCCAAGGCCCGTTGCAGGAGTCCAACTGTTGCAGACCCAACAAGGAGGATGACGATGAAACCCTATTTGAAAACCACACCGGATGCCGAAGGATTTTTCGGGGACTACGGCGGCGCGATGCTGCCGCCGCCGCTGGTGCCGCATTTTGCCGAGATTGTCGAAGCCTACGAGAAGATTTCCAAGTCGGCGGACTACATCAACGAGCTGCGGTATATCCGCAAGCATTTCCAGGGGCGGCCGACGCCTATTTCCTTCCTCAAGAACCTGTCCGAGATGGCCGGCGGCGCACGGATTTATGCCAAGCGCGAGGATCTGAACCACACGGGCGCGCACAAGCTGAACCATTGCATGGCCGAGGGGTTGCTGGCGAAATACATGGGCAAGACCAAGCTGATCGCGGAAACCGGCGCGGGGCAGCACGGGGTGGCGCTGGCAACGGCGGCAGCCTATTTCGGGCTGGAATGCGAGATTCACATGGGCGAGGTCGATATGGCCAAGGAAGCCCCGAACGTCACCCGCATGAAGCTGCTGGGCGCGACCGTGGTGCCGGTGGGCGAAGGGGCCAAGACGCTGAAAGAGGCGGTAGACAGCGCCTTCGGGTCCTATGTGGCGCAGGCGGATACCGCGCTGTTCGGCATCGGGTCTGTCGTGGGGCCGCACCCGTTCCCGATGATGGTGCGCGATTTCCAGAAAATCGTCGGCGTCGAGTCGCGCGAACAGTTTGTCGAGATGACCGGAGAACTGCCGGATATTGTCGCCGCTTGTGTCGGGGGCGGATCGAACGCCATGGGGATATTCTCGGGTTTTCTGGATGACGAGGACGTGGACCTTTACGGGGTCGAGCCGCTTGGCACCTCGTCGAAGTTGGGGGACCACGCCGCGACGCTGACCTACGGGCAGGACGGCGATATCCACGGTTTCCGCACCAAGATGCTGGTGGACGAGAACGGAGAGCCGGCACCGGTCAACACGCTGGCCTCGGGTCTGGATTATCCGGGGGTCGGGCCGGAGCATGCGCATTTGCAGAAAATCGGCAAGGTGACCTATACCACGGCCGACGACAAGGAGGCGCTCGATGCGTTCTATAAACTGTCGCGGCACGAGGGGATTATCCCCGCGCTGGAAAGCGCGCATGCGATGGCCTTTGCCCTGCGCGAGGCGAAAAACCACAAGGGCAAGGCGATCCTGATCAACCTGTCGGGGCGTGGTGACAAGGACCTCGATTACGTCGTCGATACCTACGGTTACGGCGAATAATACTGCGGGGCGCGGGCGGGTTTCTGCCTGCGCCCTCTGGCATTCCGGCCCGTTGGTTCCTATGTTGAGCCGAAACGGTCGGAGGCTGGATTATGAGCGAGAAGTCCCAATTTCCCGGATGGCATGGCACCACGATTGTGGCGGTGCGCAAGGGTGGCAAGGTGGTGATTGCCGGCGACGGGCAGGTGAGCCTCGGCAATACGGTGATCAAGGGATCGGCGCGCAAGGTGCGCCGGATTGCGCCGGGCGGACAGGAGGTCGTTTGCGGGTTTGCCGGATCGACGGCGGATGCCTTTACTCTGCTGGAACGGCTGGAAGTGAAGCTGGAGGCGGCGCCGGGGCAACTGGCGCGGGCCTCGGTGGAACTGGCCAAGGACTGGCGCACGGATAAATACCTGAAAAACCTTGAGGCGATGTTGCTGGTGACGGACGGCAAGGACCTGTTTGTTATTACCGGCGCGGGCGATGTGCTGGAACCGGAACACGATGTGACGGCGATCGGATCCGGCGGGAACTATGCGCTGGCCGCCGGTCGTGCCATGTATGATTTCGAGGAGGACGCCGAGGTGATCGCCCGTCGGGCGCTGGAAATCGCGGCGGAGATCTGTGTCTTTACCAACGGCAATATGACCGTGGAGAGTATCAGTGCCTGAATTCAGCACCGACGATATCCGCGCAGGCGTGGCCGCCGGACTGATCGACGAGGCACAGGCGGCGGGGCTGATTGCTATCGCCAACAAGCGCCTCGGCTATCGGCAGAACATGGGGGCGGAGGACGAGCCGTTCGAGTTGTTCAAGGGGTTTTCCGAGATTTTCGTGACTGTCGGGCTGGGGATCCTCTATGGCGGGTTCATGAGCGTGGCGGTGCTGACGCAGAGCCTTGCGGCGGTTGCGGCCATTTCGGCGGTGCTGACGGTATTGTTCGCCTTCTATTTTACGCTCAGGCGGCGCATGACCCTGCCGAGCATCGGGCTGGCAACGGTGTTCGGGGTCTCTGTCGCGGTGCTGGCGGGCAGTTTTCTAATCGATGCGGAGGTGCAAAGGGACGAGGCCGCTTTCAGGGTTCTGGCCGTTTCGGCGATCGGGGCGGTGGCGATGCTCGGCTATTTCCGGAAATTCCGCGTGCCTTTCGCCATGTTCCTGTTCGGGGTTTTCGGTGCGGGGATCGCATTTTCTATCGCCGGCATTATCGCGCCGGAGTCGATTTTCGCCACCGCCTTCATGCGCAGCGCCGAGGGGGTGTTCGATATCAGCCGCAACCCGACCATGGCCTGGACGATGCTGATTTTCGGCTTGCTGGCTTTTCTGGGCGGTATGTATTTCGACACCAGGGATCCCTATCGCATCTCGCGCCTGTCGGCCTGCGGTTTCTGGCTGCATATTCTGGCGTCACCGGCCATCGTCAATGTGGTGGCGCTGAGCCTGCTGAACCTTGATGGCACCATGGGTTACGGGCTGGCGACGCTGGCGCTGGTGGTGATCGCGGTCGTGGCGCTGGTGATTGACCGGCGCTCGTTCCTGACGGCCGGCATTGCCTATATCGGTATCATTCTGGCCTGGGCGCTCGGCTCGGGCGAGGGCAGCGACTGGAGCATCGCGGCGACGCTGTTGCTGATGGGGGCGTTTATCACCGCGCTTGGCACATGGTGGGTGCAGTTGCGCGCCGCCCTGATGCGTATCCTGCCCGAATTTCCGTTCAAACACCGTCTACCGCCCTATCAGGAGGCCCTATGACCGACCTTACCCCGCGTGAAATCGTATCGGAACTGGACCGTTTCATTATCGGCCAGAACGATGCCAAACGCTCCGTTGCCGTGGCCCTGCGTAATCGCTGGCGGCGCAAGCAACTGCCGGATGATCTGCGCGACGAGGTGTATCCGAAGAACATCCTGATGATCGGCCCGACCGGCGTCGGCAAAACCGAGATCAGCCGCCGTCTGGCGAAGCTGGCCAAGGCACCGTTCCTGAAGGTCGAGGCGACCAAGTTTACCGAGGTAGGTTATGTCGGCCGCGATGTGGAGCAGATCATTCGCGATCTGGTGGACAGCGCCATTCTGATGGTGCGCGAGCACATGCGCGAGGAGGTCAACGCCAGCGCGCATCAGGCGGCCGAGGAACGGGTGATCGACGCGTTGGCCGGCGAGGATGCGCGCGAACAGACCCGCGAGATGTTCCGCAAGAAACTGCGCGAGGGATTGCTGGACGACAAGGAGATCGAGCTGGACCTGACCGACAATTCCAATCCGTTGCAGATGATGGATATTCCGGGGCAGCCGGGTGTGGGCATGGGGATGCTGAACCTTGGCGATATTTTCGGTTCGGCCATGGGCGGGCGCAAGAAACGGCGCCGCGTGAAGGTGGCGGACAGTTACGAATTGCTGATCGCCGAAGAGGCCGACAAGCTGCTGGACGAGGAGACCGTCAACAAACGCGCGGTCGAGGCGGTGGAGCAGAACGGCATCGTGTTTCTGGACGAGATCGACAAGGTCTGCGCCCGTTCGGACGCCCGCGGGGCCGATGTCTCGCGAGAGGGGGTGCAGCGGGACCTGTTGCCGCTGATCGAGGGCACGACGGTTTCGACCAAATACGGCGCGGTGAAAACCGACCACATCCTGTTTATTGCCTCGGGGGCGTTCCATATCGCCAAACCCTCGGACCTGCTGCCGGAATTGCAGGGCCGCCTGCCGATCCGCGTGGAATTGCGGGCGCTGACGGAGGAGGATTTCGTGCGCATTCTGACCGAAACCGACAACGCCCTGACCCGCCAGTATACGGCGCTGATGGCGACCGAGGAGGTCACGGTGGAATTCACCGAAGAAGGCATCGCGGCGCTGGCGAAAATTGCGGCAGAGGTCAA
Organism: Paracoccaceae bacterium; assembly: GCA_026982255.1. Lineage (GTDB taxonomy): Bacteria > Pseudomonadota > Alphaproteobacteria > Rhodobacterales > Rhodobacteraceae > NORP23. The sequence goes on from JALSHL010000193.1 coordinate 13,653, forward strand.
CCGGTCGGTGGAAAACATCGGTGCGCGGCGGCTCTATACAGTGCTGGAACGGGTGTTCGAAACCCTGAGTTTCGAGGCGCCGGACCGTGCAGGCGACAGTGTGACGGTGGATGCGGACTTTGTCGAGAAGCACCTCGGCGAACTGTCCCGTTCCGCCGATATCAGCCGTTACGTGTTGTAGCCGAAATATTCGCGCCACGGGCGGACGGTTTCGAGTGCCCCGGGCATCATGTCGGCGTAATGTTCCCACCGGCGCAGAGCGGTTTTGTAGATCGGCTGGACCACCTGCGCATAGCTTGCGGTCTTGATCCGCTCGCGGCTTTGTGCGGTTTTCTGGTGGTCGAGCATGGCGGGGTCCCAGTCGAGACCGAGGAAATCGACCAGCGGGCGCAGGGCGGTTTCGGCATCCTCGACGACATCCTCGTAGCGCAGGGTGAAATACGGGAAATCCAGTTTTTCGGTGTAAAGTTGCCAGAGACTGAAAGTTTCGTCATAAACCTCCGCCGAGGATTCCGGTGTCATGAAATTGGCGTTGGCGTCGTTCATGACGAAATTCTGCATGAAACAACTGAAGATTACGTCGGCCGGATCACGCAGGGCGAGGATGAACTTCGCCTTGGGAAAGACGCGGAGGATCTCGCCTGCGCGCAGGATGTTGAACGGCATCCGGTCGATGCGGACAGGGGAATCTCCGGCATGTTTGCGTAGCTCGCGCAGATACGCCTCTCCGGCGTTTTGCGCTTTCATGCCCGATATTTTTTCGAGACGGGAAAGTTCGTTCAGGCCATTGGTCCCGAGCTTGCCGACGAGCGTTTGAACCAGTGGCAGCTCTTCGGTGACGGCAATATCGCCGTGTCCGCGCAGGAAGGTATCCAGCAAAGTGGTGCCGGAACGGGGAAAGCCGACCATGAAAACCGGTTCGGCGTCAGGCGTTTCGATTTCCGGCCATTTGGCGGGGCTGAATGTTGCGAAATAGTCGCGACGCAGTGCGATGTGTTTCCGGAACCCCTCGGCATCGAAGGTTTCTTGCGGGGTGTTTTCCCGCGCCTGCCGGTTTGTGAGAATGAACAGCCGGTAGGCAGCTTCGTAATGCCCCAGCCGGTCGTTGAGTTTTGCCATATGTGCGGTGCGGGCGGCTTCCAGAGCCTTGTTTTCCAGAGCGGACCCCGGGGCGAAGGTGATAGATTCGAGCAGGGAGAGGGCGGTTTGATAATCCTTCTTCCGGTTGGCGACGAGGCCGCGGCACATGCTGGTAACCGGATTGTCCGGCAAGTGTTTTTCGAACCGTACCAGAGCGCTTTCCAGCCCTTCGAGGTCGTTCGAGGCTTCGAGTTCTGTCAACACATTGGCCGCGGCTTCGGCAAAACCGGGGGAGATATCGAGGGCTTTCAGAAACGCTTTTCTGGCGGCGGCGGGTTCGTTTTTTTCCAGATACACCAGCCCGAGCGTATTCCAGCCCTCGACAAAATCCGGTTTTATTGTGAGAGCCTTTTTCAGGTTCTGCTCGGCTTTCAGAGGGATGCGCTGGTTCAGTTGGGCCTTGGCCAGATTCCGGAGGATTTCGAAGTTGCGCGGGTCCACACGAACGCCTTTGGCGAAATATTTTTCGGCCGTGCGCCAGTCTTCGTTTTCTGCCGCCACCCCGCCGAGGATGTTGAACAGCAAAGCCTCGCGCGGGTAGCGCTTCAGCA
>JALSHL010000194.1 GCA_026982255.1 Paracoccaceae bacterium
GGCGCGGGCCGTATGGCCGAGGTCGGCGCGCGCTTTGCGCTGGACGGGATGCCGGGCAAGCAACTGGCGATCGACAGTGATATGGCGGCGGGGGTGATCGGCCATGCCGAAGCCAAGGAGCGCCGCAAGGTCGAGCAGGAGGAAACCACGTTTTTCGGCTCGCTCGACGGGGCGTCGAAGTTTGTGAAGGGCGACGCGGTGGCGGGGCTGCTGATCACCATGCTCAATCTGGTGATGGGGCTGGCGATCGGGCTGTTTATCCACGGGATGCCGATCGGCAAGGCGTTCGAGACCTATGCGATTCTGACCGTCGGCGACGGGCTGGTCAGCCAGATTCCCTCGGTGATTATTTCCATCGCCACGGCGTTGCTGCTGTCCAAGGGCGGGGCGCACGGGTCCACGGACAAGGCTTTGCTGGGGCAGATGGGGCGCTATCCGGCGGCGCTGGCGACAGTGGCGGCGCTGATGGCGCTGTTTGCCCTGATACCGGGGTTGCCGCTGGTGCCGTTTATTACCGGTGCGGTCGTGCTGGGCACCGCCGCGTGGTTCGCCTTTCGCCGCCGCGCGCGCGAGGAGGCCGCGGCCAAGGCGATTGCGGTGGAGCCGAACGCGGGGCCGGTTGGCAAGTCGCTCGGCGATATGCTCGATCTGGACGAGATCCATATCGAATTCGCACCCGACCTTGTGCCGACGGTTATGGACCCGGCCACGGGACTGGATACGCGTATCGTCAACATGCGCAACCATATCGCGGCGACCTACGGGCTGATCATTCCCGAAATCCGCTTGACCGATACGCCGATGCTCGACGAGGGCGAATACGCGATCCGGATTCAGGGGGTGGAGGTGGCGCGCTCGATGATCGAGAGGGGCAAGGTGCTGGCGCTGCTGAACGATCCGGCGCTGCCCCCGCCCGAAGGCAAGGACGTGAAAGAGCCGGTTTACGGTGCGCCGGCCCGCTGGATCGAGCCGGATTTGCAGGAAGAGGCGGCGATGCTGGGCATGTCGGTGGTGACACCGAGCGAAGTGGTTGCCACGCATTTGCTGGAGGTGATCAAGCAGAATTTCGCGCGGCTGTTCTCGCGCCGGTCGCTGCGCCGGTTGCTGGATGAATTCGTGGCGGTTTCCGATCCGGCGCGGGCCGAGGCGAACCGGCGGATGCTGGACGAGATGGTGCCGGACAAGGTGCCGGTGGATACATTGCACGCGGTGTTGCGGCTGTTGTTGCAGGAGCAGGTTTCGATCCGCAACCTGCCGCTGATACTGGAATCGATTGCCGAAGCGAACGGTTTCCTGAAGGGGGCCGAGATGTTGTGCGAACATGTGCGTCACCGGATGGGCTTCCAGATTGTCGCGGAACTGGAGGAAAAGGACGGTGCATTGCCGTTGATCCAGTTGGCGCCGGACTGGGAGGAGATGTTCGAGAAATACCAGATCGAAAGCGAAACCGGTGCCGTCGATGTCGCCCTGCCGCCCGAGGAGTTCAACCGGCTGGCGGAATCGGTGGCCGAAAAAGTGGCGAAAGCCGGCGACAACGGGCGCTATCCGGCGATTGTGACCTCGACACGACGGCGGCGGTTTGTCCATACGGTGCTGTCGGCCAAAGGCATCCGCAATCCGGTGTTTTCCTTCGAGGAGGTGGGCGCGAACTCCAAACCTACACTAGTGGGCGTGGCATGAATATGGAGGCGCTGGCGGCGCTGCTCGATTTCAGCCAGCCGGGGTTTGTCGGGCTGGTGCTGGTATTGATGCGGGTCGGGGCGGTGAGTGCCTTGCTGCCCGGGTTTGGCGAACAGAGCATTCCGATGCGGGTGCGTTTGCTGGTAACGCTGGCCTTCACCGCGATTGTCTGGCCGGTGGTTGCCGGACAGATGCCGCAATCGGTGAGTGTGGCGCAGATGCCGGGGCTGATGGTGACCGAGGCGGCGGTCGGGCTGTTGATCGGAATTTCCATCCGGCTGCTGGTTCTGGCGCTGCAACTGGCGGGCTCGATTGCGGCGCAAAGCACCTCGGTCACGCAGATTGCGGGCGCGGGTGTGACGCCGGACCCGATGCCGGCGGTTGGCAATCTGCTGGTGATGACCGGGCTGGCGCTGGTGCTGGCGACGGGACTGCACGTCAAGGCGGCGCTGGCGATGATCGAGTCCTACCGTATTGTGCCGGCGGGGTTGTTGCCAGCGGGCAGCGATGTGGCGGAATGGGGTGTGGCGCGGGTTTCCTCGGCTTTTGCGCTGGCGTTTACGCTCTCGGGGCCGTTTCTGGTGGCGTCTTTTGCCTATAACCTCGGGCTGGGG
>JALSHL010000195.1 GCA_026982255.1 Paracoccaceae bacterium
TGATTACGCGCACCCATACCAAGGGCGATGCGCCGTCGGTGGCGAATTACTCGGATTGCGAGAAATACCGCTATGACCTGACGCGGGTCTGGGATGAAAACGGGCGCAGGGTGCTGTTTGTGATGCTGAACCCGTCCACCGCGACCGAGGTGCAGAACGACCCCACTGTGGAACGTTGCGAGCGCCGCGCCCGTGCGCTGGGCTTCGGGGCGTTCCGGGTGTGCAATATTTTCGCCTATCGCGCCACAGACCCGAAGGATATGCGGGCCGAGGCCGATCCGGTCGGGCCGCTCAACGATGCGGCGATCCGAGAGGGGGTGGACTGGGCCGACGAGGTGGTAGCAGCCTGGGGCGCGCATGGAGAGCATATGGACCGCGGCGCGGCGGTGGAGGCGCTGTTGCGCGAAACCGGTGCGCGGCCGAAGCATCTGGGCTTGACCAAAGCGGGGCATCCGAAGCACCCTTTGTATATCGGATATGCGGTTCAGCCGGAGGATTGGTGGTGAGGAAAATTGCAGTGATTACAGGCGCCAGCCGTGGCATCGGCGCGGCGACGGCGGAGCTGGCGGCAGAGGCGGGGTTTGACGTCTGTATCAACTATCTGTCCAACCACGAGCGCGCGGCGCAGGTGGTGAAGGCTTGCGAGGCGCATGGTGTGCGGGCGATGGCGGTGCAGGGCAACGCAGGCAAGGAGGCCGACATCGCGGCGCTGTTCGAGGCATGCGACAAGCGGCTCGGCCCCGTCGGGTTTCTGGTGAACAATGCGGGGATTATCGGGCAGGCGTCACGGGTGGAGGACCTGCCGTCCGATGTGTTGCGCGAAACCTTCGAGGTGAATTTTTTCGGGGCTTACTGGGCCTCGCAACAGGCGATCCGCCGGATGTCCACGGCCAAGGGCGGCAAGGGCGGGACGATTGTCAATGTGTCGTCCATTGCCGCGACCAACGGCAGCCCGGGGGAGTATGTGCATTATGCGGCGTCGAAGGCGGCGCTGGACGGGTTTACCATCGGGCTGGCGCGCGAGGTCGGGCGCGAGGGGATACGGGTGAACTCGGTTCAGGCCGGCACGGCAGATACGGAAATCCACACCATGGGCGGCAATCCCGACCGGCCCGCGATGGTGGCGCGGACATCGGCGCTCGGGCGGGTTGCGACGGCGAAGGAAATCGCCGAGGCTGTCTTGTGGCTGGGGACGGATAAATCCAGCTATGCCACCGGCTCGGTTGTCAGGGTCGGCGGCGGCTTGTAACGGAGGACGCCATGGCATCGCTGAAACATCGCGCGTGGCTGCCGGAGGTTTCCGACAGCTTTGTAAGCCGGATCGCGGCAGAGACGGCGGCGGCGGACAGCGATTCCATTGCCGCCAGACTGGAAAACCTTGCGGAACGCAACCGCGAGATCCGGCAGGCCGAGTGTTTCAACCTCGACCCCGCCTCGAATGTCATGAACCCGAAGGCCGAGGCGCTGCTGGCATCCGGCCTCGGCTCCAGCCCCTCGCTGGGCTATCCGAAGGCGAAATACGAGAACGGGCTGGAAGCGGTGGAGGAAATCGAGGCGATCACCGCCGAACTGGCGGCGGAGGTTTTTCAGGCGGATTACGCCGAAATCCGTGTGCCCTCGGGGGCGATTGCCAATCTCTATGCGTTTATGGCGACCTGCAAGCCGGGCGATACGATCATTGTGCCGCCCGCCAGCATCGGTGGCCATGTGACCCATCACGCGGCGGGGTGCGCGGGGCTTTACGGGTTGAAAATCGTCGAGGCGCCGGTGGATGCCGATGGCTACACCGTCGATATTCCGGCGCTGCGCAAGCTGGCGCACGATGTCTGGCCGGAGCTGATCACCATCGGCGGCAGTCTGAACCTGTTCGCCCATCCGGTGCGCGAGATTGCCGGTATTGCCGACGAAGTCGGTGCGCGGGTGCTGTTCGACGCCGCGCACCAGTGCGGGATCATCGCCGGTGGCGTGTTTGAAAACCCGCTGGCCGCGGGGGCGCATATCATGACGATGAGCACCTACAAAAGCCTCGGCGGGCCTGCGGGCGGGTTGATTGTGACCAATGATGCGGAAATGGCGGAGCGGCTGGAGGCGATTGCCTTCCCCGGCATGACCGCCAATTTCGATGCGGCGAAATCGGCGGCGCTGGCGATGACCCTGCTGGACTGGCGCGAATACGGGGCGGCCTATGCGGCGAAGATGGTGTCCGTGGCGCAGACCTTTGCGGCGGCACTCGCGGCCGAGGGGCTGCCGGTTTATGCGGCGGGCAAGGGGTTTACCGCCTCGCACCAGTTTGCGGTTCTGGCAGCGGAGTTCGGCGGCGGGCAGACGGCGGCGCGGCATTTGCGCAAGGCGGGGTTTCTGGCCTGTGGTATCGGATTGCCGGTCGGGCCGGTCGAGGGCGATATGGCCGGTCTGCGCATCGGCACGCCGGAAATCGTGCGCCGGGGTGTGGAGGAGTCCGACATTCCCGAAATCGCCGCCCTGCTGGCGCGGGCCTTGCGGTCGGATGCGCCGGAGGAACTGGCGCCGGAAACGGCAGCGTTGCGGCGGCGATTTGACGGGTTGCGGTTTGTAAGGGGGTAGTGGGCGCTACCCCCTTCCCAAACGTCGAAAAACCCTCTATACGCGCGCATGTCGTCGCGGGGATTCCCTCTGGCGGCCCTTTTTGTTTTAGCCGTGCTGGACGACATCTTGGCATTGGCCGGACCAAAAAGGTTTCTGAAACCCTTATGTAAAAGGAAAATACGATGTCGATTACTCCCGAGGTCAAAGAGGCCCTCATCAAGGAATACGCAACCAAGGAAGGCGACACCGGTTCGCCCGAAGTGCAGGTTGCCATTCTGACCCACCGCATCAACACGCTGACCGAGCATTTCAAATCCCACAAAAAGGACAACCATTCCCGCCGTGGGCTGCTGAAAATGGTTGCGACGCGCCGCAAGTTGCTGGACTACACCAAGAGAAAAGACGAAGAGCGGTATAAATCGCTTATCAAGCGTCTCGGCATTCGCCGCTAGAAATACCGGAACGCGCCCTTTTGTCGGGCGCGTTTCGTTTATGTCCGTTTGCGTGGCACCCTTGATCCCGGGTGCTGTGCAGGATGATATGAAACGGGGATCTGTGGCATGGGCCACATTACGCGGCCGCGTCCAAGGGGGCGGGTCGCCGGAAGGAAAAACGATATGATGTTTACCGAACACACCAGAGAAATCGAATGGGGCGGTGATACGCTGACGCTCCAGACCGGCAAGATTGCACGTCAGGCCGACGCCTGTGTCATTGCCACCTATGGCGAGACCAGCGTGCTTTGTGCCGTGGTATATGAAAAGAAACCGAAGGAAGGTTTCGATTTTTTCCCGCTGACCGTCCACTATCAGGAGAAATACTACGCTGCGGGTAAAATCCCCGGCGGTTTCTTCAAACGCGAAGCACGCCCGACCGAGAAAGAAACCCTGACGAGCCGCCTGATCGACCGTCCGATCCGTCCGCTGTTCGTGCCGGGTTTCAAAAACGAAACGCAGGTTATCTGCACCGTGTTGTCGCACGATCTGGAAAACGACCCGGATGTGGTTGCGATGATTGCCGCCTCGGCTGCGCTGACGCTTTCCGGTGCGCCGTTCCGCGGCCCGATCGGTTGCGCGCGCGTTGGCTATGTTGACGGCGAATACACGCTGAACCCGTCTGTGGACGACATGCACAAGCTGCGCGAAAATCCCGAGCAGCGTCTGGACCTGATCGTTGCCGGCACCAAAGACGCCGTGATGATGGTTGAATCCGAGGCTTACGAGCTGTCCGAAGACGAAATGCTGGGCGCTGTGCAGTTTGGCCACGAAGCCATGCAGCCGGTGATCGACATGATTATCGATCTGGCCGAAGAAGCCGCGAAAGAGCCGTTCGATTTCCAGGCACCGGATTATTCCGACCTTTATGCCAAGGTGAAATCCGTTGGCGAGGAAGCCATGCGCGCCGCGTTTGCGATCACCGACAAACAGGAACGCACCGCTGCTGTCTCGGCAGCCCGCGACACCATCAGGGAGGCGCTGACCGAGGAGGAACTGGAGGACAGCCAGCTTGGCAATTGCTTCAAGAAGCTGGAAAGCGAAGTGGTTCGCGGTGATATCCTGAAAACCGGCAAACGTATCGATGGCCGCGACCTGACGACGGTCCGTCCGATTGATTCCCAGGTCGGCGTTCTGCCCCGCACCCACGGTTCTGCCCTGTTCACACGCGGCGAGACGCAGGCGCTGGCGGTTACCACGCTCGGCACCGGCGACGACGAACAGATGATCGATGCACTGACCGGCACCTACCGTTCCAATTTCCTGCTGCACTACAACTTCCCGCCGTATTCGGTTGGTGAAGCCGGCCGCATGATGGGCCCGGGCCGTCGCGAGATTGGCCACGGCAAACTGGCATGGCGTGCGTTGCAGGCGGTTCTGCCGCCGGCGACCGATTTCCCCTATACCATTCGTGTGGTGTCGGAGATCACCGAGTCCAACGGTTCGTCCTCCATGGCGTCTGTGTGTGGCGGTTCGCTGTCGATGATGGACGCGGGCGTTCCGCTGAAATCCGCTGTGGCCGGTGTGGCCATGGGACTGATCCTAGAGGGCGAGGATTTCGCGGTTCTGACCGATATCCTCGGCGACGAGGATCACCTCGGCGATATGGATTTCAAGGTTGCAGGGACCGAAAACGGGATTACCTCGTTGCAGATGGATATCAAGGTGGCCGGCATTACCGCCGACATCATGAAACAGGCGCTGGCACAGGCGAAGGACGGGCGTATGCACATCCTTGGCGAGATGTCCAAGGCGCTGACCGGTGCTGGTGATTTCTCGATCCACGCGCCGCGTATCGAAACCATGCAGGTTCCGGCGGACAAAATCCGCGAAGTTATCGGTTCGGGCGGCAAGGTCATCCGCGAAATCGTCGAGGTTTCCGGTGCCAAGGTCGATATCAACGACGACGGCGTGATCAAGATCGCCTCGCCGAATGCCGACAGCATCGAGAAGGCCCGCTCCATGATCCACGCGATTGTGGCCGAGCCGGAAGCCGGTGAAATCTATACCGGTAAAGTCGTGAAACTGATGGACTTCGGTGCATTCGTGAACTTCTTCGGTAAACGTGACGGTCTGGTGCATGTCTCGCAGATTGCGGCGGAACGTATCGGCCATCCGAAAGACGTGCTGACCGAGGGTCAGGAAGTCAAGGTCAAGCTGATGGGCTTCGACGATCGCGGCAAGGTGCGCCTGTCGATGAAAGTTGTCGATCAGGAGACCGGCGAAGAGATCAAGAACGACGGTTGATCCGAATTGCTCCCGGGCCGGCAGTCGGCCCGGGGGACCCCTGTTGTTTCAAATCCGGTGGATAGATGTCTGACGACATACCGAATTTCGTCCGGCTGTCGGCCGTGGCTGCATTCTTCTCGTTTTTCGGTGCGTTTTTTCTGTCGCCTGTTTTGCCGATTCCGGCCGGTGTTCTGTTCCTTGTGGCGGCTCTGGCCAGCCTTGTCTGTTTTCCGGCGGCCCTTCGCGCCGCATTTGCCGGACCGGACCGTTTCTTCCGGCTGTATCTGCTGACCGTCGTTGGCTACAGCCTGTTTATTCTCGCATACGCCGGATTCGGCATGGTTGGCCCCGAGGGATGGGGTGTGTTTCTGGAATTGACGCTGACCTTTACCATCGGGCTGGCGATCTATTTTCATCACAGGATTTCCGCAAAAAACCTGCTGGATTCGGTTGTCCGTATCTCGTTTCTGCATGCGGGGCTGATGCTGGCTGTGGTGGTGGTCCAGTCGGTCTTTATCTTCAAGTTTTCCGGCCAGCGGGTCGGTGGGGCGATCAATCCGATTGTTTTTGCCCATCTTATGCTCACCAGCGCCGGCATCGCGACGGTCTGGCTGTTTCTGAAGGCGCGGACGGAAACAGGCTACAGGTTTTCCATGGCGCTGGCGCTCTGGCTGGCGGCGGTTTTCCTTGCGACGTATCTGACCGGCTCGCGCGGTGCGATACTGGTGTTTTTTCCGTTTGTCGCAGGGTTGGCCGTGTTCGATGTCTATCTTGGCAAAAGGGTCAGGCTGTCGGCGATGCTTTATTTCGGAGCGATCTTTGTCCTGATGGCAGTGTTTTTCATGGTTTCGGACCGCTTTGCGCTGGGTGTGAGCGAGTTGAGCGAGTCTCTTGGCGGGCAGCAGAACAACGGGTCGGTCGGTTTGCGGATCCAGTTCTGGCAGGAGGCTATCCGCATGATCAGGGAGAATCCGGTATTCGGTAACGGATTGCGGTTTTTTCTGGAAATTTCGGACGCTCCGCTTAGAAATCCGCGACTGGCACACAACCATGCCCACAACCAGTTTCTCGACATCTGGATGAAGTCGGGTATTGCGGGCGTGGCCCTGTTTGTCATGCTGCACGGCCTGCCGGTTTGGGCCGGTATCAGGTTGATAGCCTCGAAGGCGGATATTGCGCTGGGCATGATCCTGATCTGGCTGTCAGGCGCGTATCTGGTATTCGGACTGACCGACATTTTTATTACGCGCCTGGGCACCATGACGATTTACGGCGTTTATATGACCGTCCTGCTGCTGCTTGCGGACCGCCGCCTCAATGCCGGAAGTGGCGCATCCCGGTAAACACCATCGCGAGGCCGGCCTCGTCCGCGGCGGCGATGACTTCGGCGTCGCGCATGGAGCCGCCCGGCTGGATGACGGCGGTGGCGCCGGCTTCGGCGGCCGTGATCAGACCGTCGGCGAAGGGGAAGAACGCGTCCGATGCCACGACGGAACCCTTGGTCGGGACCTCTGACAGGCCCAGAACCTCGGCCATGTCCTGCGCCTTGCGCGCCGCGATGCGGGTGGAGTCGACGCGGCTCATCTGGCCGGCACCGATGCCGACGGTGGCCCCGTCCTTCACATAGACGATGGCGTTCGATTTCACATGTTTCGCCACGCGCCATGCGAACATCAGGTCGGCGAGTTCGGCATCCGTCGGGGCGCGTTTGGTGACCACTTTCAGATCCTCCGGCGTCAGGTGGCCGTTGTCACGGTCCTGCACCAGATAGCCGCCCGTTACCTTGCGCCATGTGCGCCCGCCCTCGGTCACATCCGGCAGGCCGCCGGTGGTCAGGAGCCGCAGGTTCTTCTTCTTTGCAAAAATACTCATTGCCTCGTCGGTCACATCCGGTGCGATCACGACTTCTGTAAAGATTTTGGTGATCTCCGCGGCTGTGGCCCCGTCCAGCGTCTGGTTCAGTGCGATAATCCCGCCGAAGGGGGATACATTGTCGGTGTTGAAGGCGGCCTGATAAGCCTCGACCATGGTGGCGCCACGGGCCACGCCGCAGGGGTTGGCGTGTTTGATGATGGCGCAGGCGGGGCCTTCGGCTGGGTCGAATTCGGCCACCAGTTCAAAGGCCGCGTCGGTGTCGTTGATGTTGTTGTAGGATAGCTCCTTGCCTTGATGCTGGGTGGCGGTCGCCACGCCCGGGCGGTCGGAGCCATCCACATAGAACGCCGCCGACTGGTGCGGGTTTTCGCCATAGCGCAGGGTTTGTGCCAGCGTTCCGGCAATGGCGCGGCGGCGCGGCGCGGGGCGGTCTATCGCGTCGGCCATCCATGTAGACACCGCCGCGTCATAGGCCGCGGTGCGGGCATAGGCGATCTGCGCCAGTTTCTTGCGGAATTTTTCGCAGGTGCCGCCGTTGTGGTTGTCCAGCTCCTGAATGATGCCGTCGTAGTCCTCCACATCCACCACCACGGTGACGAAACCGTGGTTCTTGGCGGCCGCGCGGATCATGGCGGGGCCGCCGATGTCGATGTTCTCGATGCAGGTGTCATAGTCGGCACCAGCGGCGACCGTGGCCTCGAACGGATAGAGGTTCACCACCAGCAGGTCGATGCCGCCGATACCGTGTTCCTGCATGGCCGCAACATGGTCGGGGTTGTCGCGCAGGGCCAGCAGGCCGCCGTGGACCATCGGGTGCAGGGTTTTGACGCGGCCGTCCATCATTTCGGGGAAGTCGGTGATTTCCGAGACGTCCTTTACCGGCAGTCCCGCATCGCGGATGGCCTGCGCCGTGCCGCCGGTCGAGAGCAGCTCGACCCCGTGATCGTGGAGTTTCTGCGCCAGTTCGGTCAGGCCGGTCTTGTCCGAAACCGAAAGGAGGGCGCGTTTGACGGGGACGATATTGCTGGGCATGGGGCAGGCTCCGATTTGCGCGGGCCTAGGTCGAGGACTCCCGTTTCGCAACGGGGATGCGTTCGCCGTCTTTGACCCGCTTGAATATCCAGGTTATCTGCCCCGCATACTCCACAACGCGGGAAGATACCACAATCTGTTTGGTCGCACGCGGCTTTAATCGCCACTGGTCAAGGTAAACCGAGTTTTCCAGCGCCAATTCGCCACCCTCATGCCGGAAAACCCACATTTCCTTGTTGGGGAGCAGCAGGGCGATGGCCTTTTCGTCCTCGGTCATTTGTGCGCGCACATCGGGATGCAGGTGGAAGCGGGCTTCGAACGGGGTGGTGCCTGCCCGGTCCACGATTGTGCGCTGGGCATCGGTTCTGGCTTCGACGGTATCCTGTCCGCGCAGTTCCTTGCCGTCGGGGCCGAGGAAAAGCCGCCGCTGGTGGATGACGCCGAAGCTGTCGGCATAGCCGTCATGCGAGGTCAGCAGCCAGGTTCCCTGCCGGTCGGTGCTGCGGGCACGGGTGACGGTTTGCGGGGTTTTAAGCAGGCGCTCGCCGAAGGTTTCGCTGACAAAGCCGGGTTTGTCGATGATCGAGGACGAACGGTTGCCGACAACAACGGTATTGTGCGCGCCGGTGGCGCGGCTGACGTGTTCCCATTCCTCGCCAAAGGCGCGGCCGGCGCCGCAATTGACGATGACCGGCTGGCGCGAGGAGGACATCTCGAAGGCCAGCGTGCTGGCATGTCCGTGGGCCGAGGCCGACAGCACCGGCGGTTTGGCGCAATCGACGATCAGGGTGATGCGGGCGGCGGTCATGCGTTCAAAGCCCATGGCCAGTTCACCGGCGCGGCTGCCGCGGATGCGGCTATCGGACAGGACCTGATCCAGCCGCCCCTCGCGCCCGCGTCCGCCGCCGTGGAAACGGGTGAGCGTGCCGTCGCCAAGGCGCAGGGCGCGCAGCGTCGGGGCGATATGTTCCAGCGCCGCGACCAGTCGCGGATCGGGTGCAATACCGGCGTCCTCCAATGTGCGGTAGACCCAGACGAACAGGGTGAACAGTTCCATCAGTTCTTCGGGGTTGCGGGTGGGGATTTCGCCGCGGGCATCGACGCTGCGGCTGCATTCCTGCCCGATTGCGGCGTTTATCCTGTCGAGTGTGGCTCTGCGTTCCGCGAAGGATACACCGGCATAGACCAGACCGGCCAGCGCCTCGATTCGCTGGCGGCCGGTAGCCTCGTGTTTCCAGCTTTTGCCGAGGTAGTTCAGTTGCCGCGCCAGCGAGGAAAAAATCTGGCGGCGGGCGGTGGCATCGAGGTTGTGCAGCAGGAAGCGCGCGTGCGAGCATATCCGCAAAATCCGTCGTCCGGTCAGGGTTGCCGTCCAGCCCGGCCCCTTGCCGGTGCCGTAGCGCCGGATCCAGTCCAGCACCCATGCCTGTGCCAGCGCGCAGGATTCGGCGTCCCCCACGGCGGCCAGATCGTCGAGCCAGTTGAACCCGTGGGTTTCCGCCGTGAATTCCGGCGCGGGCGAGGTCACGGACCAGATCGAGCGGGTCGGCGCGGCGAGGCGTTCTCCGGCGTAATAGAAAATACCCTCTTTCAGTTCCTGCCCTGTGTCGAAAGAACCGAGCGAGCGGGGTTCGGGATAGTGGGCGAACGTTTCCGGCACCTTGCGCGGTCTGGCCCCGCGGGCCCGCAGCCGGTTCCACATGGCGGAATTGGCGCGGTCAAGGCGATAGAGAGCAGCGCGGATTTTCCAGAGGAATCGGGACATGTGCGGGGCCTGATAGTTACGCTGCGAATATACGCCCGCCAGATGGCGAATGTCACGCGCTTAGGGCTTTTCGATCACCGCGGCGTAAAACCCGTCCATGCCGCCGCGGTCGCCCCAGAAGTCGGGCCGCAAGCGCATCCCGCCGAAGCTGTCCACCCAACCGTCGGGCAGGCCGGTCACAGGGATTTGTTTTGCTTCGCTGTGGCGTTCCAGAAACTTCGCCATCTGGCCCTCGCCCTCGGCAGGCAGCAGCGAGCAGGTGCAATAGACCATGCGTCCGCCCGGTTTCAGCCAGCCATAGGCGCGGGCCAGCAGTTTTGCCTGTAACCCGAGCAGTTTTTTCATCTCGCCGGATTTGGCAAAGGGCAGGTCGGGGTGGCGGCGGATGGTGCCGGTGGCCGAACAGGGGGCATCCAGAAGGATGGCGTCGAAGGGCTTTGCCGGATCCCAGCGCACGGCGTCGGCGGTAATGATTTCGGCCGTCAGTCCGGTGCGGGTCAGGTTCTCGCGCACCCGTTTCAGGCGCTCCTTGGAGACATCGACGGCGGTAACATCCGCTCCGCCTGCCGCCAGTTGCATGGTTTTGCCGCCCGGTGCGGCGCAGAGGTCCAGCACCCGCCGGCCGGACAGATCGCCCAGCAGCGTAACCGGAATCGCGGCGGAGGCATCCTGCACCCACCAGTCGCCGGAGTCGTATCCCTGCATGGTCGAGACCTGCGCCGGTTTATGCAGGCGCAGGCTGCCGGTCGGCAGAACCTCGGCGTCCAGCGCTTTGGCCAGTTCTTCGGCTTCGGATTTGTCCTTCAAGGTCAGGTCCAGCGGCGCGCCCTTGGCGTGCGCCGCCTCGATCCCGCGCAGGGCGTCTTTGCCAAAGGCCCGCTCGACGGGGGTGGCGATCCATGTGGGCAGGCGTTGCGGGTCGAGGTCGGCCCAGATTTCCGGCCCGTGTTCGGCAACGCGCCGTGCCACCGCATTGGTCAGCCCTGCCATATGGGCGGTTTTGCGGCTGGCCCGCACCTGCCGCACCGCCGCATCCACCGCCGCATGCGGGGCAATACCGTCCACCAGCAGCTCGCAGGCCGCCAGACGCAGGGCGTTGCGGACCTTCAGGGGGGGCGATTTTTGCAAGAACTGGTCCAGCACGATGTCGATGGGTTCAAGGTGGCGCAGGGTTTCGCTGGCCAGTGACTGCGCCCGCGCCTTGCCGCCGGGCGGCAGGTCGCGCAAGGGGCTGTCCTTGCCGTTCACCAGTTCCGACAGCATTTTGCCGTCTTGCAATACACCGTGCAGAAGCTGCGCGGCCGCCAGACGCGGGGCCAGTCCGGGCGCGCTCACGTCCAGGGGCCTTTGCGGCCACGACCGGCGCGCGGGATCGAGCTTTGCCGTTCCACCGCGCGGGTCGGGCGGACGTAGGTGCCGCTGCGGGCCATGTCTTCGAGCGCCTTGATGCGGTTCTCGACATTCGGGTGGGTGGAAAACAGGTTATCCATGCGGGCTCCGGACAGCGGGTTTACAATGAACAGCGAGGCAGAGGCGGGGTTGCGCTCGGCCGCAGGCATCTCTACCTGCTGCGCTCCGATAGATATCTTTCTGAGCGCCGAGGCAAGCCCTAACGGGTTTTTGCTGATCTCCGCCCCCAGCCGGTCGGCGGAATATTCGCGTGTGCGCGAGATCATCATCTGGATCATCATCGCGGCAAAGGGGGCCAGAAAAGCCGCCAGCAGCACGCCGACAATGCCCGCCCCGTTCCGGTTGCGCCCGCCGCCGAACCACATGCCGAATTGCGCAAGCATGGATACCGCCCCCGCCACCGTCGCCGCAATCGTCATGGTCAGCGTATCGCGGTTTTTGATATGCGCCAGCTCGTGCGCCAGCACGCCGGCCAGTTCCTCGCGGTCCAGCAGTTGCAGGATGCCGGTCGTCATGGCCACTGCCGCGTTCTGCGGATTGCGGCCGGTGGCAAAGGCGTTGGGCTGCGGCTGGTTGATGATATAGACCTTCGGCATCGGCAGGTCGGCCTCGCGCGCCAGTTTCTCTACCATATTGTAGATATCCGGCATGGCGGCGCGGGTTACCGGCTCGGCCGCATACATTTTCAGCACCATCTTGTCGGAATTCCAGTAGGCAATCGCATTGGTGCCGAGCGCAAACAGGAAGGCGATTGTCACACCGGTTGTGCCGCCGATCAGATACCCCGCCCCCATCAGCACCGCGGTCAGTGCCGACAGCAACAACATGGTCTTGAAGAAATTCATGGCTCTACCTCTTGCGAAAGCTCCGTTCGTGGGCATATTGGATATATGTCACGGAACCCTTCAGAAAAAGAGGCCAGACAGGCCGAAATCGCCAAACGCGCCTTGCAGGAGGCCGCCGAACGGCGCGCCAAGGTCAGGCCGCTGGAGCTGCCCGAGGAGCTGGGGGGGCGCGACGGGCCGGAACCGGTGCGCTTCGGGGACTGGGAAAAAAAGGGCATAGCCAGCGACTTTTAACGAATTTTCTAACCTTTCCTTAGCGAATCGCTGCCACGGTGGCCGCGAGCGAAGGGGGAAAGGCATGGGAAAAATGTTTTCAACCGGACAGGATCGCGGGCAGGCCAACCGTATCGAGCGACGCGGGCTGATGGATGCGCTGGATGCGTCGCAGGCACTGGTCTGGTTCGACGCGACGGGCATGGTGATCGATGCCAACGGGAATGCGCTGGCGATGTTCGGATTCAGCGAGGCGGAAATCCTGAAACAGGACTATTTCACGCTGTGCCGGCGCGATGCGCAGCCGAGCATGGCCGACAAGCGTGAATGGCACCGGATCGCGGCGGGCGAGATGTTCCACACCGAGCGCAGTTTCTGGGGCAAGGACGGGCAGGAGGTCTGGGCCTCGGTCAGTTTTGCCGCCATTCGTAACGATTCCGGCAAAACCCGTCGGGTTGTGGCGATATTTATCGACCTGAACCGGTTCGCGTGGAAGCCCAACGATGTGCGGCGCGTGATTTAATGTGCCTCGGCCCAGTTCTTGCCGGAACCGGCGTCTACCACGATGGGGACGTTCAGGTGGACGGCGGGTTTATGGGCGTTTTCCATGACCTTGCGCACCGCGTCCGTGGTTTCCTCGACGCGGTTTTCCGGCACTTCGAAAATCAGTTCGTCGTGGATTTGCAGCAGCATTTTCACGGGCAGGCGGGCGATGGCATCCGGCACGCGGATCATGGCGCGACGGATG
This sequence comes from Paracoccaceae bacterium, assembly GCA_026982255.1. Taxonomy (GTDB): domain Bacteria; phylum Pseudomonadota; class Alphaproteobacteria; order Rhodobacterales; family Rhodobacteraceae; genus NORP23. The sequence continues at coordinate 13,177 of JALSHL010000195.1, forward strand.
ATGTCGGCGGCGGTGCCCTGAATCGGCGCATTGATCGCGGCGCGTTTGGCAAAACCGGCGTGCGGACCCTTGGCGTTGATCTCCGGCGTGTGGATGCGGCGACCGAACAGGGTTTGGACATAGCCGTGCTCTTTGGCGAAGGCGACGGTCTTGTCCATATATTCGCGGATGCCGGGGAAACGTTCGAAATAGGTGTCGATGAATTTCTGCGCCTCGGCGCGCGGAATGCGCAGGTTGCGCGCCAGGCCGAAGGCGGAAATGCCGTAGATCACCCCGAAATTGATTGCTTTGGCCTGTCGGCGGATCGCGGGATCCATCCCCTCGATCGGCACATTGAACATTTCCGAGGCGGTCATGGCGTGGATGTCCAGCCCGTCGTAAAACGCCTGTTTCAGGCTGTCGATATCGGCAATATGTGCCAGAATCCGCAATTCGATCTGGGAGTAGTCGAGCGACAGCAGCAGGTTGCCCTCGTCGGCGACAAAGGCTTCGCGGATGCGCCGGCCTTCTTCGGTGCGCACCGGAATATTCTGCAGGTTCGGATCGGTCGAGGCCAGACGCCCCGTCGAGGCGCCCGAAATGATATAGGATGTATGCACCCTGCCCGTTTCGGGGTTGATATGTTCCTGCAGCGCATCGGTATAGGTGCTTTTGAGTTTCGACATCTGCCGCCAGTCCAGCACTTTTGCGGGCAGTTTGTGTCCCTCTGCGGCCAGATCCTCCAGAATATCGGCGCCGGTTGTGTAAGCACCGGTTTTGCCACGCTTTCCACCCTCGATTCCCATCTTGTCGAACAGGATTTCGCCAAGCTGTTTGGGGGAGCCGACGTTGAAATCCTGCCCCGCCAGTTCGTGTATCTCCGCCTCCAGCGCCGCCATCTTCTGCGCAAAGGTGTTCGACATGCGCGAAAGGTGGTCGCGGTCAACCTTGATGCCGTTCATTTCCATCGTTGCCAGAACCGGAATCAACGGTCGCTCCAGCGTTTCGTAAACCGTTGTGACCTGCGTGCTTGCCAGTTGCGGTTTGAACATTTTCCACAGACGCAGGGTGATGTCCGCATCCTCGGCCGCATAGGGCGCGGCGTCGTCGATTTTCACCTTGTCGAAGGTAATCGCGGATTTACCGCTGCCGAGCAGGGTTTTGATAGGTATGGGTTTGTGATGCAGGTATTTTTCCGACAGGAAGTCCATGCCGTGCCGGTGCAAGCCGCCGTGCATGGCGTATGACAGCAGCATTGTGTCGTCGATCGGCGCGATATCGATACCGTTGCGTTTGAAAATCTTGGCGTCGTATTTCATGTTCTGCCCGATCTTCAGGATCGAGGGATCCTCCAGCACCGGTTTCAGTTGTGCGAGCGCCTGCGCCTTGTCCATCTGTCCCTTGGCCAGACCGGAGCCGCCGAACAGATCCCCTTCGCCCTCCACATGGCCAAGCGGGATATAGCAGGCGGAGGCCGGTTCGACCGACAGGGAAACCCCGACCAGACCGGCCCGCATTTCGTCCAGTCCTGTTGTTTCCGTATCCACCGCGATCCAGCCGCGCGCATAGGCGGCGTCGATCCAGAGTTGCAGCGTTTCGGCATCGCGCACGATTTCGTATTTCGAGGGGTCGAAGGTGACAGACAGGGCCTTCAGGTCTACGCCGCCATCGCTGTCGGCTTGCGCAATCGGGGTAACGTCCGGGATTTCCGGCGGTTCGACACCCAGTTTTTCGGCCAGCCGTTTTGTCAGGGTGCGGAATTCCATGGCGGCGGTGAAGGAAAGCACTACCTCGGGGTCGGGGTCTTTTACCTCGAATGCGTCGAGCGATACCGGCACGGGAGTATCGGTTTTCAGGGTCACCAACTCCCGCGACATGCGGATCTGGTCGGCCTTTTCGATCAGGGTCTGGCGGCGCTTGGGCTGTTTGATTTCTTCGGCACGTTCCAGCAGTGTGTCGAGGTCGCCATATTCGTTGATCAGCAGCGCGGCGGTCTTGATGCCGATGCCCGGCGCGCCCGGGATGTTGTCGACCGAGTCACCGGCCAGCGCCTGCACGTCGATGACCTTTTCCGGCGGCACGCCGAATTTTTCCTC
>JALSHL010000196.1 GCA_026982255.1 Paracoccaceae bacterium
ACTGGGCGCACGGGCAGGGGGTGGAATATATTGTCACCGCCGCCGCCGATACACCGTTTTTCCCTGAAAATCTGGTAATGGCATTGCAAATGGCACGCGAGGGGGCGCAATCGCCGCTGGTGATGGCGGTGACGCCGGACCCCGAACGCGGCTTGGCGCGGCATCCGACGTTCGGCCTGTGGCGGGTGGATTTGCGCGACAATCTGCGCGCGGCCCTGCAGGACGGGGTGCGCAAGGTGGTGCAGTGGACAAAGCCGCTCGGCTGTGCCGAGATGGTGTTCGACCTCGAGGGGGCCGACCCCTTCTTCAACATCAACACGCCTGCGGATATGAAGAAAGCTGCGGACATGCTACGGGAAGGCGCGCTATGAATGTTTACGGGATTGTCGGCTGGAAGAACTCCGGCAAAACCACGCTGGTGGAACGGCTGGTGATCGAGATCACCGGACGCGGGTTTTCGGTTTCGACGATCAAGCACGCGCATCATACTTTCGACGTGGATCACAAGGGCAAGGACAGCTATCGCCACCGCTCGGCAGGTGCGAGCGAGGTGCTGCTGGTCAGCCGCAACCGCTGGGCCCTGATGCACGAAAACCGTGGCGAGGCCGAACCGCCGCTGGCGGACCTGCTGGCAAAACTCTCGCCGGTCGATCTGGTGTTGGTCGAGGGATACAAGCGCGATCCGCATCCGAAAATCGAGGCACGCAAAAGCAACAGCGATCAGGAAATTCTGGCACTGGAGGACCCGATGATCCGCGCGATTGCGGCGGGATACACGCTGGATGATGCGCCCGTGCCGACCTTCGACATAGATGATATCGCGGCGATTGCCGGCTTTATTCTGCAGGAGGCGGGTCTTGTCTGAGACGCCGAAACTGTCGAACGACTGTTTCGCCTTGCCGGAGGGCGTGAGCTGGACACCGGTTGACGAGGCGCTGGAGAACCTGCGCGGATCGGCGCGGCAGGTAACGCAGAGCGAAACGCTGGGGGTTTTGCAGGCCGGCGGGCGTATTCTGGCGGAAAATGTGACGGCGCGGCGAGCCAATCCGCCTTACGAGAACTCCGCGATGGACGGCTACGGTTTCGCCAATATCGAAACGGATGGCGAGCGGGTTTTGCCGCTGGTTGACGGGCGTTCCGCCGCCGGTGCGCCCTATCTGGAAACGGTGCCGGCAGGCATGGCGATCCGTATTTTGACCGGCGCGAAGATACCTGCGGGCGTCGATACCGTTGTCATGCAGGAGGATGTCGCGCTGGATGGTGATCGCATCCGTTTCGGGGCAGGGCTGAAAACCGGCGCGAACATCCGCCCGCTGGGCGAGGATGTGACCGCCGGACAGGACATCCTGCCAGCAGGCCGGGTTTTGCAGCCGCAGGACCTCGGGCTTCTGGCAGCGGCCGGAGTCGATAGGGTGCGAGTTTGCAAGCCGCTACGCGTCGGGGTCCTGTCCACCGGTGACGAACTGCGGCAAGTCGGGGAGCAGGCCGAGCCGCACCAGATTTACGATTCGAACCGGCCAATGCTGCTGGAACTGGTGCGTCGCTGGGGGATGGAACCGGTTGACCTCGGCCATGCCGGAGACGATGCCGAAGTAGTGCATGATGCGCTGGATCGCGCCGCGGAAACGGCCGATGTGGTGCTGACGACGGGCGGCGCTTCGGCAGGGGACGAGGATCACATCTCGGCGGCGTTGCGCAAGGCGGGGGTGCTCAATCTCTGGCGGGTGGCAATCAAGCCGGGGCGACCGCTGGCGCTGGGCATGTGGAACGGGGTGCCGGTATTCGGCCTGCCGGGCAATCCGGTGGCAGCACTCACCTGCGCATTGTTGTTCGCCCGCCCCTATCTGTCGGTTCTGGCCGGTGGCGCGTGGCTGACGCCCCGCCCCCTGATCCTGCCCGCAGCATTTTCCAAGAACAAGAAAGCCGGGCGTCGCGAATACCTGCGGGCCCGCCTGAACGATGCCGGAAGTGTCGAGGTATATCACAGCGAGGGCAGCGGGCGGATTTCCGGCCTGAGCTGGGCTGACGGTCTGGTGGAACTGGAAGACGGGGCGCGTCAGGTTTCCGAGGGTGATCCGGTGCGGTTCTATCCCTATTCGGCCTTCGGAATTTAATCAAACATCCCCGAGGAGCGCGCCAGCAGCATAAAGGCGCGCCCTGTGCGGGTGTCGGCCAGCAGTTGTATTTCGGCGTCATTGGCCGCTTCGACGAACTGTTTCAGCATGATGTCGAAGCGGCGTAGGAAAAACAGGGACGCATCACGGAAAATCTGGTCGGAGCGTTTGCGTTCCGTGATCCGTTCCAGTGCTTCTGGCGCATCTATGGCACCGACATTGGCCACATCCGGTCCGCGCGTGCCTTCGGCAAACAGACGCCATTCGCGCGCCGGAGAAGCCCCCGGGCGCAGATCGTCCATATAGATACCTTCCTGCGACAACAGGTTCAGCACATCTTCGGCGGCACGCAACAATTCCTCGATATCGGGGTTCTGTCTGGCGATGCGCAGGGCGCGGAAACCCGTGTTGTCCTTTTCATCGCGTGGAAAATCCAGCGCCTTGACCAGCGTCTGGATATCAAGCTCCGGCGTCTCTGTTGGCGCGGTTTCTTCAAGCGGCAACGGTGGCTGGCTCGGTTTTTCGCCGGCATCGGCCTGCATCGCCACCTGCATCTGGCGCACCGAGGTCACCGTAGTTTCCATCTTTTTGAGCTGCTTTTCCAACTCCGCAACGCGGGTTTGCAATGTCTCTACCCGATTGTCCTTGATGCGGGGTTGCGAGACCCCGCCTTGCGGCCGGTAACCGGACTGCAACTCGCGCAGCTGTTTTTCCAGCCGTCGGGCTTCATCCTGAATCTGGAAGCTGCGGCGTAAAACGGCAGTGGTAATCCATATCAGGGCCACCGGCAGAACCAGCGCCATCAGGAAAAATACCACCTCCAGAAATACCGCATCGCGCGGGGCGGAGACATCTCCCAGAATTCCGAAAAAACCCGCACCGTAGGCCAGCAGCATGATGACCCAGACCACAGTCAGGATCAGGGCCACCAGCGTTTCACGCCCCTGCAGGGCGGAACGCGGAGATATGTTTTCAAGACGGCCGACCAATATGCGGCTCCCCGGGGTTGCGGTCTAGATGAACTTGACCGAAAGAATTTCGTAGGCCTTGACCCCGCCGGGGGTGCGGACCTCTATGCTGTCGCCCTCTTCCTTGCCGATCAGGGCGCGGGCGAGGGGGGATTTCAGGTTGAGCAGGCCGGCCTCGATATCCGCCTCCGGCTCGCCGACGATCTGGTAGGTTTTTTCCTCGTCAGTGTCCTCGTCAACCAGTTCGACCGTGGCGCCGAACTTGACCGTGCCGGACAGTTTGGCGACGTCGATTACATCGGCCAGCCCGATGATGGCCTCCAGTTCCTTGATCCGGCCCTCGATATGGCTCTGCTGTTCGCGGGCCGCGTGGTATTCGGCATTTTCCGACAGGTCGCCATGCTCGCGCGCTTCGGCGATGGCGCGGATCACGGCGGGACGGTCCTCGGATTTGAGTTGGCGCAGTTCGGCGTCGAGTTTCTGGAATCCTTTGGCGGTCAAGGGTATCTTGTCCATAACGTCTCCGGTCGGGTGCAGTTTCATTTCGGTTCCGGGTGACAATAGGTTTGTGCGGCCCCGTCTTCAAGCAGTAGTTGGAAAGCAAGGCCGAAGAATGCCGATTTGCAGCACGGTTTTGCCGGGTTGGCGTTGCGTCGTGATTGACCCGTGATTGTTGCCGCGATAGGCAGGGCGTGATAATTTTCTTTCGTGCAAAGGCGCGCCACCGAACGGAAAGGGATGCAGCATGTCCGATATTGAACGCGAGTCGATGGAATATGACGTTGTGATTGTCGGGGCCGGTCCTGCGGGGCTGTCTGCCGCGATCCGTCTGAAACAGCTCGACGCCGATCTGAATGTGGTGGTGCTGGAAAAAGGTTCCGAGGTCGGCGCGCATATCCTGTCCGGCGCCGTGCTGGACCCTGCCGGCCTGAACGCGCTGATCCCGGACTGGAAAGAACGCGGCGCGCCATTGAACACGCCGGTAAAGCAGGACCGTTTCCTGTTGCTGGGACCGGCCGGTTCCATCCGCATCCCGAATTTCCCGATGCCGCCGCTGATGAACAACCACGGTTGTTATATCGTTTCCATGGCCAATGTCTGCCGCTGGATGGCCGAACAGGCCGAGGAGCTGGGCGTTGAAATCTTCCCCGGTATGGCCTGTTCCGAACTGGTCTATGGCGATAACGGCGAGGTAAAAGGCGTGGTGGCCGGTGAATTCGGCAAGCAGGCCGACGGCACCCCGGGGCCGAATTACGAGCCGGGAATGGAACTGCTGGGCAAATACGTGTTCTTGTCCGAGGGCGCGCGCGGCTCCCTGTCGAAACAGGTGATCGCGAAATACGACCTGCAAAAAGGTAAGGACGTGCAGAAATACGGCCTCGGCATGAAGGAAATCTGGGAGATCAAGCCGGAGAACCATCGCCCCGGTCAGGTCACACACACAATGGGCTGGCCGCTGGGCGGCAATGCGGGTGGCGGCTCCTTCATGTATCATCTGGAAAACAATCAGGTGTTTGTAGGTTTCGTCGTGCATCTGAACTACGAAAATCCGCATCTGTATCCCTACATGGAATTTCAGCGTTTCAAGCATCATCCCGATATAGCCAAGGTGCTGGAGGGCGGAAAACGGGTGGCTTACGGCGCCCGTGCGCTGACCGAGGGCGGTTGGCAGTCGATCCCGAAACTGGCCTTCCCGGGCGGTGCCTTGCTGGGCTGTGCTGCCGGTTTCATGAATGTGCCGCGCATCAAGGGCAACCACAACGCCATGCTGTCCGGCAAGGTCGCCGCCGAGGCCGCCTTCGAGGCAATCAGGGCAGGGCGCGGGGGTGACGAGTTGACCGCCTATAACGACGATGTGCTGTCCGGCCCGATCGCCAAGGACCTGAAGCGCGTGCGCAACGTCAAGCCGCTGTGGTCGAAATTCGGGATGCTGGCGTCGCTGGGGCTGGGATCGCTCGATATGTGGGTGGCCAACCTGACCGGATGGAATCCGCTCGGCACGGTCAAACACGGCAAAACCGATGCGGCGGCCACGGGCAAGGCGAAGGACTTCAAGGTTCTGGAATATCCGAAACCGGACGGGGTGCTGAGCTTCGATCGCCTGACCAATGTCAGCTTTTCGGCCACGCATCACGAGGAGGACGAGCCGTGCCACCTGCTTCTGGCCGATCCCTCCATCCCGATAAGCGTCAACCTGCCGGAATATGCCGAACCGGCACAACGTTACTGTCCGGCCGGCGTTTACGAGGTGCTGCGCGACGAGGACGGCTCCAACCCCCGCTTCCAGATCAATGCGCAGAACTGCGTGCATTGCAAGACCTGTGACATCAAGGACCCGAGCCAGAACATCACATGGGTCACGCCGCAGGGCGGGGACGGGCCGAACTATCCGAATATGTAGATCGGCGATAACCCACTTGTTCGCCGGTTTCGGTAACCATTTGTTAAGGATGTGATTGAATCCGTGCGGATAGCGGCGTAGCTTCCACGGCAGGATAAAGGGGAGCATCCGCATAATGGTGCGAAGATTACTCACGGCCGGCATTCTTGGTGCGGCTCTGGCAGGCGCAACCGCCCTGCCGGTTCTGGCGCAGGGTCTCGCAGGGCCGTATCTGGCGGCGACGGCCGCCAACGCCGACAATGATTTCAAAGAGGCGGGGCGGTATTACGTCCAGGCCATGGCAGCGGACCGTGAAAACGGCTTCCTGCGTCAAAGCGCAATGGTTGCTTTCGTATCCGCCGGCGATTTTTCCATCGCGCAAAACATCGCCAAGGCTATCGAGGCACTGGAGCCGGATAATGTTTATGCAGATCTGGTGTTAACGGTCGAGCGGGTGAATGCCGGCGATTACGACGGGGCGCTGGCGGCATTTCCACCGGACGACTCGCAGCTCTCGCCGATGCTCTGGAATCTGATGCGGGCGTGGATTCTGCTCGGTCAGGGGGATACGGCCGCTGCGCTCGCCGGTTTCGACAATATGAGCCAGAACGAGACGATTGCGCTTTATGGCCGCTACAACAAGGCGCTCGCGCTGGCTTATACCGGAGATATGGACGGCGCTGCGGCTATTCTTGCCGGAAACGGGGAAACGCCGCTGCACCTGAATATCGGCAGCATCGTGGCGCATGTGCAAATTCTGTCCGAACTCGGCCGTAATACCGATGCTCTGGCGGTGCTGGACGGGGCGGCAAAGCGCGGGTTCCGTGATGCCCGACTGCAGGACTTGCGCGCGGAACTGGAGGCGGGAAAATCCCTGCGCTTCACGCAAGTGGACGACCCCTCCTACGGTATGGCCGAGGCCCTCGTCACCATTGCCGAGGCGCTGAGCCGGGACACGCCGAACCGGCTGGCCCTGTTCTATGCCCGTCTGGCACAACAACTCCGTCCGGATTCGGTCGAGGCCACCATGCTGGTCGGCGACATTCTGGAGCGCACCAGTCAATACGCGCTGGCCGAAGAGGCCTATGCCGCCGTTCCGCGCGACAGCAGCGAATACAAAAACGCCAATATCGGGCGGGCCGAGGTGCTGCGCAAGAAGGGCGACATAGCGGGGGCGACCGATATTCTGGAAGCTCTGGCCAAGGAGTTCCCGCAGGATATCAATGTGCTGAACGCGCTCGGCGATATCTATCGCGGTGCGGATAACTACAAGGATGCCATTCAGGCCTATTCTCTGGCCATCGACCTGCTGGAAAACCCGCCTGCCGGTTACTGGGTGCTCTATTACGCGCGCGGTATCAGTTACGAGCAGACCGACCAGTGGCCCGAGGCGGAGGCCGATTTGCGTCGTGCGTTGGAGCTTTCGCCGGACCAGCCGCAGGTGCTGAACTATATCGGCTATTCATTTCTGGAAATGCGCGAAAACCTCGACGAGGCGCAGAAGATGATCGAAACCGCTGCGGCGCGGATGCCCGACAACGGCTATATCATCGACAGCCTCGGCTGGATGTTCTATCGCCTCGGCAAATTCGAGCAGGCCGTGGCGCCGATGGAAAAGGCCGTCAGGCTGATGCCCGATGACCCGATTATCAACGATCATTTCGGCGATGTCCTGTGGAAGGTCGGACGCAAACGCGAGGCTGCCTTCCAGTGGCGCCGCTCCCTGTCCTTCAATCCGGAACCTGAAGACGCGGCGCGCACCTTGCGTAAGCTCGAGGTCGGTCTGGACGTCGTTCTGGAAGAAGAAGCAGCCGGACGATGATCCGCGAGGTTGCCCGTGCCAAGGTCAATCTCTGCCTGCATGTGACGGGGCAGCGGGATGATGGCCTGCATCTGCTCGACTCGCTGGTGGTGTTTCCCGATGTTGGCGATATGCTGGAGGTGCGCAGGGCACAAGGGCTGTCTCTGGACATCGACGGGCCATTTGCGGCGGGGCTAGCGGTGGAGGGCAACCTTGTTCTGGAAGCGGCGCGGCTGTTTCCCGACAACGGGGCAGCAATGACCCTGCACAAGATGCTGCCGGTGGCCTCCGGTATCGGCGGCGGTTCTGCGGATGCAGCGGCGACATTGCGGGCCATGTCCGAATTGCATGGCAGGCCGTTGCCTTCGTCCGCCGACCAGCTGGCACTCGGTGCCGATGTTCCGGTTTGCGTGCGTCAGGAAGCGGTGCGAATGAGCGGGATTGGCGAGCAACTCTCGCCTCTGCCTCCCTTGCCGCCCTTCTGGATGGTTCTTGCAAACGCCGGCGAGGCCGTGCCGACGGGCGCGGTTTTCGCCAATATGGCCTCGCGGAACCACGCGCCCGTGGCTCCGGTTCCCCGTTTGGCCGATACGGCTGCCCTGTTCGGGTATCTGTCGGAACAGCGTAACGATATGCAGGTGTCTGCTGCCGGAATTTCGCCGGTGATCGGTGCCGTTCTGGAGGCGCTCGCCGGAACGGATGGTTGTGCCCTTGCACGGATGAGCGGCTCTGGCGGCACCTGTTTCGGCCTCTATGCGACTGAAGCCGAGGCGCGTGCTGCCGCCCGCACGGTGTCCGGCGTATATCCCGACTGGTGGGTCGTCGCTGCGCCGGTCTAGACGACCCGCGAGACCACGAAATCCGCGAGATCGCGCAACAGGTCGCGCAATTCGCCTTCGGGCAGGCCTTCCAGCGATTTCTTGGCGACATCGGCCCAGTGGATGGCTTTCCGGCGGGTCGCCTCCAGCGTGCCGTGATTGCCCATCAGCGCCATGGCATGTTCCAGATCGCCACGCCCCTGTTCACCCTTTTCGATAACCCGCTGCCAGAAGGCGCGTTCTTCGGTATCGGCGGCCGTGATCGCCAGAATAACCGGCATGGTCAGCTTGCGCTCGCGGAAATCGTCGCCGGTATTCTTGCCGAGCGAGGCAGTCGCGCCGCCGTAGTCCAGCAGATCATCGACAATCTGGAAGCTGATGCCGAGCGCATCGCCATAGTCGCGCAAGGCATCGACCTGCGATTCCGGCGCACCGGCGATCACTCCGCCGACCTCGCAGGCCGCGGCAAACAGCGCGGCGGTCTTGCCGCGAACGACCTGCAGGTAAATATCTTCGGTGGTGGCAAGGTTCTGCGCCGCTGTCAGTTGCAGCACCTCCCCCTCGGCAATCACCGCCGAGGCATTGGCGAGGATATCCAGCACCCGCAGGCTGCCGGTTTCCACCATCAGCTGGAACGAACGGGCAAACAGGTAATCCCCGACCAGAACCGAGGATTTGTTGTCCCACAGCAGGTTGGCCGTCGGCCGCCCGCGCCGCTGGCCGCTTTCGTCCACTACATCGTCGTGCAGCAGGGTGGCGGTATGGATGAATTCGACCGTCGCCGCCAGCTTGACGTGATTGTCGCCGCGATACCCGCACAGTTGCGCCCCCGCGAGGGTCAGCATCGGGCGCAGGCGTTTGCCGCCGGCCTCGACCAGATGGGCGGTTACCTCGGGGATGCGCGGGGCGTGTTCGCTGGCCATGCGGGTGCGGATCAGGGTGTTGACCGCCTCCATATCGTCTGCCAGCAGGTGTTGAAGCCTTTCGAACGGCCCGTTTGTGCCCGACATATTGTTTTCCCCTCGTTTACGACCTCGACGCGCCTGTCATGGTCCCGTATCCTTGCGGCCATGAAAGAGATCCTGCGAACCACCGATCCGACCGTCGTCGCCTTTGCAAGCGCGCTGCTACGCGCCGAAGATATAGAGCCCTTTGTGCTGGACGTAAACATGAGTGTGATGGAAGGGGGTATCGGCCTGTTCCCCCGTCGGCTGACCGTCGCCGACGCTCATGCCTTCCGTGCGCGGGCCATCCTGCGGGACAACGGTATCGAGTTGCCGGAGGAGCGATGAGTTTTGCCGACGAGCAACTGAGTCGCGACGATTTCCTCGGCGGGGCCTTGCGCATCCGGCAACCGTTGCAAGGGTATCGCGCCGCAACCGATCCGGTGTTTCTGGCCGCGGCGGTTCCGGCGCGGGCGGGGCAGTCGGTTTTGGAACTCGGTTGCGGGGCCGGTGTCGCGCTGGCCTGTCTATGCCGCAGGGTCGAGGGGCTGCAGGCGCACGGGCTGGAGTTGCAGGCCGACTATGCCGAACTGGCCGAACGGAACGCGCGTGACAACGGGCTGGAGATGACCATCCATCAGGGTGATCTGCTGGTGATGCCCGCCGCCTTGCGTGCGCTGGGTTTCGACCATGTCTTTGCCAATCCGCCGTTTTACCCCCGCAACGCGGCCTCGGGTGCCAGCGACAGGGGGCGCGACACGGCGCACCGTGAAGGAGAGGCCGGACTGGCCGACTGGATCACGGCCGGTCTGCGGCGCCTGAAGCCGCGCGGCTACTTTACGATGATCCACCGTAGCGAACGTCTGGTCGATATTCTCGCAGGTCTGCAGGGCAGGGCCGGCGATATCCGTATCCTGCCGCTGGTGCCGCGCGCCGGACAGGACGCCCGCCGCGTGATCGTGCAGGCGCGCAAGGGTGCCGCCGGACCTTTGCGGTTGCTGTCGCCGCTGGTCCTGCACAAAGGGGTGGCGCACGAGAAGGACGAGGACAGTTTCAATACAACCATAAGAAAAGTCTTGCGGGAAATACAACCTATAGTGTTATAAGGTAACCTAATATTAACGAATACCGTGTATCGGAGATTCGGAAATGTCAGGTGAGGTAACATGAAGGCAGGTGTAGGATTTCTCGTCGCCGCGATGGCGCTTACGCCTGTAACCGACGGGCTGTCGAAATCGCTGGCGTTGGAGCACTCGGCCTTTGCCGTGACTTTCGCACGTTATTTCATGGCCGGTGTAGTTGCGCTGCTGCTCTCTATCATCCTGAAAAAGCCCCTGCATATTCCGCGCCATGACCGGTTGGGGCAGGTCTGGCGCACCGCCCTGATGATGGGCGCGATGATCCTGCTGATCTCGGCCCTGTCGATGGTGCCGCTGGCCAAGGCCGTGGGCGGATTCCTGATCGCGCCGGTGGTGGCCTCGCTGATTTCCGTGTTGCTGTTCGGGGAAAGGATGGACGGCTACCGTTTCTTCGGTTCCGCGCTCAGCTTTGCGGGGGCTTTCGTCATTTTGCGACCGGAGGGGAGCTTCGAGGCCGGAACCTTCATGGCTCTCGCCGGCGGCACCCTGCTGGGTTGTTACCTTGCCGCGACGCGACGGGCCTGCACCTGCGGCAGCCTGTTTTCGACACTGGTAACGCAAAGCTTCCTCGGCGCCGCGATGGTGGCGCCGCTGGCGTTCTGGAACGGCATTCCGCAAATCACGCTGTCCGACGGGCTGTTTGTGCTCGCCCTCGGGATGGTTTCGGCGACCTGCCATTTCCTGACCGTGGCGGCATATAACCGCGCCGATGCCTCTATCTTGTCGCCGTTTTTCTATTTCAACATCGTCTTCGCCATTCCGGTCGGCTATTTCTGGTTCGGCGAGGTGCCGACGGTGCTGACCTTGCTCGGGCTAAGCGGAATCGCGACGGGCGGGGTGGTTGCCATGCTGTCCGCCAGCCGCCGCGAGAGCATATTTTCCGGTGTATTGGCGCTGCCGCGCAACTATGCGCGCAAGTATCTCTTGAAGGTGTGATGACAGGACATATCTTTTATGGTGGAATGGAGACGTTCCGATAAACAAAAAACAAGGAGAGGAATATGAGCCTGAGTTCCCATTTGACCGAACTTCGCAGAAAACACGAAATGCTTTCCGAAAAAATCGAGACAGAGCAGCGAAGCCCCGGTTCCGATCACCTGAGTATTGCGGAACTCAAAAAGGAGAAGCTCCTCCTCAAGGAGGAAATCGAGCGGATCGCCGCTCAGGTCTGACTTCCGGCACGGGCCGCAAGCCCGGCACCACCGGTGACGAGAACAGCCGCCAGCAGCAAAGTCCAGTTGGCGGCGGTCATGCCTGTTGCAACCAGTATCAGCGTCGACAGCAGCGGCGCGGCATAGGATGCAATGCCCAGAAACTGGATATCGCCCTTTTTCATGCCGATATCCCAGATATAGAACGCCAGACCGACAGGACCGAGGCCAAGGGCCCCGATGGCAAGCCAGCCTCTGTTGCTGTCCGGCCAGACGGTTTTCTCCAGTCCCAGATGCGCCACCAGCGATAGTGCTGCCGCTGCCAGACAGAACACCGCCACAGTTTCGGTCGGTGCGTCCCCCGCGCGGCGTGACAGAACAGAATATCCCGACCAGATAAACGCGCAGACCAGCGCCGCTCCGTAGCCGAGCCAGTTCGTCGCGGAAAAACCTGTTGCGCCTGTGCCGACGATCAGGGCCGCCCCGCCAAAGGCAACCAGCGCGCCAACGATATGCTGCCGTTTCAGGTGTTCACCGGGCAACAGCCCCGAAAGCAGCACAATCAGCAAAGGCCAGAGATAGGCAATAAGTCCCGCCTGCGCCGGTGGCGCCAGCCTGAGGGCGGTAAAATAGAAGAAATGGTATCCGAAAATGCCGCCAACCCCGAGCAGCCACACCGGCCAGCGCACCCCATGCAACACTTCAAACCCCTTGTCGGAGCGTATTACCCAGATCAGTCCGATCCCGCCCCCGACGGCAAAGGCCATTGTCGAGAGCTGGAACGGCGGCACAGGCGTGCTCGCCACGGTCAGCATGGCCAGCAACGACCACAGCAAAATCGCCCCGAACCCGAGCAGCGTCGCGCGGGCGCGGCTCACGGCTTGGCGCGCTCGGCCGCGATGGACAGAAAACGGTTGATCCAGCTGCCCCATTCCCTGTTGTGAACCGGTTTGCCGAGCGACTCCCGTGCCGTTTGGGCCCGATCTTCCGGCAGGACGGGGGCCAGCCGGACATCGATCAGGTCGCCGACATAGTGCGCGGAAAACTCCGGATGCGGTTGCACGCTGATCGCCTTGGGGTTTTCAGGGTCGCCATAAACCAGAGCCGCATACTCGCAGAAATCCGAACTGGCCACGACGGTGGAATCGGGGGGCTGCTGCACGATCTGGTCCTGATGCACCGCATGCCCGGAGAAGCCCTCGCCCATATCCTTCATCCACAACGGCAGGTTTCCGGCTTTGTAGTCATGCACGCCGATGCCCCAGCCCTTGTCGGATTTTTCCACCTTGCCGCCGAGCGCCTCGGCCAGAATCTGGTGCCCGAAACAGATACCGGCAACCGGCACATCCGCGCTGATGCAGGCCCGCAGGAATTCTTTCAGCGGTTCGATCCACGGCAGGTCGTCATAGACCCCGTGCCGCGATCCGGTGATGATCCAGCCGTCGGCGTCATGCGGCGAGGCAGGCATTTCCCCGCCGACCACCTTGACGGAAAAAAACTCCAGTCCGGGGTTTTCCGTGCGTAACATATCGGCAAACATCGATGGATAGTCCCCGTGTTTGTCCAGCAGGTTTTCCGGTATTTCACCGGTTTCCAGAATGCCTATTTTCATGGGATCACCTTGAAACATTAAATCTCGGCCCGATCATAGATAACCCATCGGCGGAGTTAAATGCCCATTCGACATGACAAACGCGGCAGGAAGCCCGCCGCGTCCGGAAGCCGGATTTTCCAGCTCAGATCATATACTGCCCGCCATTGGCGGTGATGGTCGACCCCGTAATAAATCCGGCATCATCGGCCACAAGGAAAACCACGCAGCGGGCGATTTCCTCGGGTTCGCCCAGACGGCCCACCGGAATATGCGGGATGATGCGTTCGTTCAGGACCTTCTCGGGCACAGCGCGGACCATCTCGGTGCCGATGTATCCCGGACAAATCGCGTTGACTGTAATGCCCTTGAACGCGCCTTCCTGCGCCAGCGCCTTGGTCATGCCCAGATCACCGGCTTTGGCGGCAGAATAATTCACCTGACCGGCCTGCCCCTTCTGCCCGTTGATCGAACTGATGTTGACGATGCGCCCGAATTTGCGTTCGCGCATACCGTTCCACAACGGGTGCGTCATATTGAAAACGCCCGACAGGTTGGTGTCGATCACCTCGGACCATTGTTCGCGTGTCATCTTGTGGAACATGCCGTCGCGGGTAATCCCGGCGTTGTTGACCAGAATTTCGACGGGGCCGAGGTCGGCCTCGACCCTGGTGATCCCTTCGACGCAGGCATCGTAATCGGCCACCGACCATTTATAGGCCGGAATGCCGGTTTCGGCGGTGAATTTGGCGGCGGCCTCGTCATTGCCGGCATAGTTGACGGCAACCTTGTGGCCTGCGTCCTGCAATGCGACCGCGATGGCGGCGCCGATGCCGCGGGTGCCGCCGGTAACCAGTGCTGTTCTTCCCATGATACTCTCCTGTTGGTGTGTTAGTCGCGTTCAACGCAAAGGGCGACGCCCATACCGCCGCCGATGCATAGCGTGGCGAGGCCTTTTTTGGCGTCGCGGCGCTGCATTTCGAACAGCAGGGTGTTGAGAATACGCGCTCCGGATGCGCCGATCGGATGGCCGATAGCAATCGCACCGCCGTTGACGTTGACGATAGCCGGATCCCAGCCCATATCCTTGTTGACAGCGCAGGCTTGCGCGGCGAAGGCCTCGTTGGCCTCGACCAGATCCAGTTCCTCGGCCTTCCAGCCCGCTTTTGCCAAAGCCTTCTGGCTGGCGTAAATCGGCCCGACGCCCATGATCGCCGGCTCCAGCCCCGCGGTGGCGTAGGAGGCAATCCGCGCCATCGGCGTGATCCCGCGTGCCGCTGCATTTTCCGCGCTCATCAGCAGCACCGCCGCCGCCCCGTCATTGAGGCCCGAGGCATTGGCTGCCGTGACCGTGCCCTCTCTGTCAAACACGGGGCGCAGTTTCTGCATTGCCTCGATGGTTGCACCGTGGCGCAGGTATTCGTCGGTATCGACAACAATTTCGCCCTTGCGGGTCTTGATGGTGAAGGGAACGATTTCGTCGACAAACTTGCCGGCCTTTTGCGCCGCTTCGGCCTTGTTCTGCGAAGCCACGGCAAATTCGTCCTGCATGTCGCGCGTGATTTCCCACTGTTCGGCGACGTTCTCGGCCGTTGTCCCCATGTGGTAATCGTTGAACGCATCCCAGAGGCCGTCCTTGATCATCGAGTCTACAAATTTCATATCGCCCATCTTCTGCCCCTGTCGCAGATTGGCGATATGCGGGGACATGGACATGTTTTCCTGACCGCCCGCGATCACGACCTCCGCATCCCCCAGCAGTATCTGTTGCGCCCCGAGGGCCACTGCCCGCAGACCGGAGCCACAGACCTGATTGACCCCCCAGGCCGAGGCCTCTTTTGGCAGACCGGCGTTGATATGGGCCTGTCGCGCCGGGTTTTGTCCCTGACCGGCGGTCAGAACCTGCCCGAGAATGGTCTCCGAGACATCGTCCGCATCGACGCCGGCGCGTTCCAGCACCGCCCTGATCACGGCGGCGCCAAGGTCGTGCGCCGGCGTATTGGCAAAAGCGCCGAGGAAGCTGCCGACCGCGGTTCTGGCGGCCGAGGCAATAACAATATCGGTCATGGTGGCTGGGTCCTTGTCCTGTTCTAGAATCACTTGCGCATTCTAGCTATTGTGCAGTGCAGCGCAACAATATTTGTGAAAGCGATCAGGTTTTGTAATATTCTAATATTTCTATTTCATCTGTTCGGGTGCAGCAGGAACTCTGCCAGTGGTGCCCAAACCGATTCCGGCGCTCGCCTTCCGGCGATCATTCCAACGTGGCCGGCGGCAGGT
>JALSHL010000197.1 GCA_026982255.1 Paracoccaceae bacterium
CGGGGTCATGCCGGGCTGGGTGTTGACCTCCAGCAGGATCAGCCCGTCCAGCCCCTTTCTGTCGTCCCAGCGGAAATCGGCACGGCTGACACCGCGACAGCCCAGCGCCACATGGGCGCGCTCGGCATAATCCATACAGGCGTCGAACACCTCTTGCGGGATATCGGCGGGCACCACATGGCGGGACCCCCCCTCGACATATTTCGCGTCGTAGTCATACCAGCCGGCCGTAATAATATCCGTCACCGTCAGCGCCTTGCCATCCATCACCGCCACGGTCAGCTCGCGCCCGCGCACGAACTTTTCCACCATCACCGTATCGGGCATGGAGGCATCGAGCCGCGCCGGACCATCTGCGCTTTCATCCACCAGATAGACCCCGACCGAGGACCCCTCGTTATTCGGCTTGACCACATAGGGCGGTGTCATCGGATGCGCGGCCATAGCATCGGCGCGCGAGACCAGCAGGCTCTCGGCCACCGGCAACCCGGCATTGCGGAAACTGCGCTTGGAACGCTCCTTGTCCATGGCCAGCGCCGAGGCCAGCACACCGGAATGGGTATAGGGAATTTGCAGCCATTCGAGCAGCCCCTGCACGCAGCCATCCTCGCCCCAGCGGCCATGCAGGGCGTTGAAAACCGCATCGGGGCGCAGGTCGCGCAAAACCGACGACAGGTCCTCGCCCGCGTCGATCTCGACCACCTCGAATCCTTCATCCCGCAGCGCAGCTGCACATTCGCGACCCGAAACCAGCGAGACTTCCCGCTCGGCGGACGGGCCACCCATCAAAACTGCAATGCGGTTGCTTGTCCTGCTCGACATAACCGCCTCAATATCTGCCCCGTGCCTTTTGGCTTGGTGGGGTCTTTATTCGCGGTCGGGTTTTTCCCCAACTCGCATAATTTCCCATTCTAGCGTGATCCCGCTGTTTTGGGAAACCTTTTTTCGCACCAATTCGCCTAAATTTTCCAGATCGGCAGAGGTGGCATCGCCCGTATTGATCAGGAAGTTCGGGTGCATCTCCGACATCTGCGCCCCGCCGAGCCGCGCCCCGCGCAGCCCCGCATCCTCGATCACCTTCCAGGCCTTCAGGTCATGCACATCGTCCGCCCGCCCGGTCGAGGAAAACCCTGCCGGATTGCGAAAGGTGGACCCGCAGGATCGCGCCTTCACCGGCTGGCTCTCGGCGCGACGCGCAAGGGCCGCCTCCATCTTCGCATGGATCGCTTCGGGCGCCGCCGCCGGCCCCGAAAGCACCGCCTGCACAATCACGCTGTCATCCGGCAGGGCGCTGGAACGATAGGAAAAACCCATGTCCTGCGGCCGCAGCGTCACGATATCGCCCGCCCGTGTTACCGCCGTGGCAGAAACGAAAACATCCACCATATAATCGCCGTAACACCCCGCATTCATCTTGATCGCGCCGCCAATCGCGCCGGGGATGGTGCGCAGAAACGCCAGATCTATCCCCGCATCCGCCGCCTTGCGTGCCACATGCGCATCCAGCGCCGAGGCACCCACCCGCACATTGCCGTTGGCCATCACCTCGAACCCGTTGAACAGCCGTCCCAGCCGGATCACCACGCCGCGGATGCCGCCGTCGCGGATAATCATGTTGGAACAGACCCCGACCGGCAGCACCGGAATATCCTCCGGCAGACCTTTCATAAAGGCCGCAAGGTCCGCCATGTGTTTCGGCTGGAACAGCACCTCGGCCGGCCCGCCGGTGCGCAGCCAGCTGAGCGCGCTCATGTCGCGGTTCTCGGTATAGGTTCCCTCGACCTCCGGCAGGCGGGCAAGCAGGCTCATTTTCTCATCCATCGCATAACTTTCTTGCCCCTTGATATCAGCAACAACCGCAACCGCGATACTATGCAAGTGCGTCGGGCAGCGCGTTGGCCCAGCCGGAAATGCTCCCTGCCCCCAGACACACCACCATATCGCCCGGCTCCGCATTGGCCCGCACAAAACCGGCCAGATCGCCCTCGCCCTCGATCCCGTGGGCCGAGCGGTGCCCGTGTGTCACCAGCCCCGCCACCAGATCGTCACGGCTGGCGCCCTCGATCGGATCCTCGCCAGCGGCGAAAATTCTGGTGATAGCCACTACGTCAGCGTCGTTGAAACAGCCGCAGAAATCCTCGAACAGGTCGTGCAGGCGCGAATAGCGGTGCGGCTGGTGGATGGCAATCACCCGCCCCTCGCTGGACTGGCGCGCCGCCTTCAGCAGCGCCGCGATCTCCACCGGATGATGGGCGTAATCGTCGATGAT
>JALSHL010000198.1 GCA_026982255.1 Paracoccaceae bacterium
CCATGGCCCGCAACAACACCTCGTCGCGCGCCGGTTCGGACCAGTCGAAGGTATAGGCCGGCATCACCTCCGGCTCCGCCCCGCAAAGGCTGCGCCAGATACCCCGCACCAGCCCCAGACAATCGGCCCCCGCCCCGCGACAACTGGCCTGATGCTCGTAAGGCGTGCCGATCCAGCGCCGCGCCTCTGCCACCACATCGGCGCGCATCACCCGTTCCCGAACAGGCTGCCACCATCATGGCGCTGTCCCGAAACCGGATAGGCCGTTATCCGGTCCTCGCCCGGAATATGGGGAAAGCCGCGAAAATTCACGAAATTGCCGAACTTCACCCGACAGCTCTCCGCCCGCTTGTCACAACCGGCCACGACCGACACCGGATCGCCAACAGCAAACGGCGTGCGCAGCTCCCCGAAAAACGTCAACACCCGCCGCGCGCCGTCAAGCGCATCCGCCTTCACCAGCGAATCGCTCCCGTCTGGCCATCGCAACACCCCGTTCTCGAACCACTTTTTCGCAAATCCGGCCAGCCCGTCCAGCACCACACGCTGCCTTGTGCATTCCACCACCGTGCCCGCGGCCGTAAACGCGGCCGCATCCACACCACACACCGCATCCCCGAAAATCCGGTCGCAATTGCGCAGATAGCTCCGCCCCGACGGCACATTCAACGCCTCCGACACCCCGCGCAATTCCGCCTCGAACCCCAGCGCCCCGCGCCGGATCTCGCCAATCGTGCCACGAAACACCAGCCGACGCCGCGCCACATCCTGCCAGTCAACGATCCAGTGCCACACCTCGGCCCCGTCGAACTTCCCACCCAGAATATCCGCCTCCGACAACCCCGCATCCGACAGCGCCCCGACCGCCTGCGCATTGTCCACACTCAAACCGGCCGAGACCTCGACCACCGAGGCATCCAGCCCGCTACCGGCCCGGAACACCGCCCCGTCAAACGCCAGATCGCGGTCATGATCGGTAAAACCGAACGCCACCCCGTCCCGCCGCACGACCCGCCAGCACCGGCACTGCGTCGTCACACTCATACCCGCACCTCCACCACCGGAACCGAGGGGATCTCCCCCGCCGAAAACCCGCCGGCCGACACCGAAATCCGGTCGGTGTCGAAACGCACCGGCACATCGAACTCGAATCCGGCCGTCACCACGGCCCCGTCCGGCGGCGGCGCGGCAAACGTCACCATTCCCGTCGCATAGTCCACATCGAAATCCGTCCCGATCACCTGCGCATCCCCCGAAACCGCCACCAGAACCGTATCCGCTACCGGCTTGCGAATATCGCGAATCTGCTCGCCAACGCCCGAACGATAGGCCTTCACTAACTGGAACGCCTGCCGCCGGTCATCCCCGACCCCCAGCACCTGATCGGAATTCTGCACCTTTTCCGACGGCAAACAGGATTTGAAATCCGCCCAGTCCTTCCAGCGAAAACCATAGAGCTGCCCCGCCCGTGCCTCGAAAAACCCGATCACCGCCGCCAGATCGTCGAGCGAGCGCATCCCCACCCCCGCATCATAGCGCCGCCGCGCCTGCGCCCAGGGGGCATTGCGCTCCTCGTATCCGTTCGACAGCGTCACAATATCCGTGCGCCGCTCCGGCCCGCCGCTCGAGCCGACGGACACACTGGCCGGAAACCTGACCTCGTGAAAATCCATATTCTCCTCCTCTGAAGTCCCCACACACCAACCGGCCACGCCTCCACTAAACCGGTTTAATGGATGTGAAGCCACGCCCGTTAACCACTGCAACCACCTGAAACCGCAACACAAACCATTCCACTAAACCGGTTTAGTGGAGGCGCGTTAACCCTTCAGTAATTCCTCTGCCCGCGCGAAATCGCCCGCCCGATCCCCGCCGCGATCTGGCTGCGGGACCGCTCGAAACCGGCCACATCCGGCGTCGTGATATGCATCGTCACATTGACCACGCTCCCGCCGCTGCCGCGTACGCCCAGCTTGCCGTCGGCCCCGCGCGCCAGCGGCATGATCGCCTCCGGTCCCGCCTCGCCCATCAACCCGATACCGCCGCGCATGGGAAAATTCACCGGCCCGTCCACGACGCCCCCCTGTGCGAAAGCCTGCACCGAACCGCCCGAGATCACCCCGCCGTTTTCAAAGGCCAGCATCCCGGAAACCAGCGACCCGATCCCGTTGCCGATCGCATCCGTCACCGGCGTAATCGCTTGGTTGAAGGCCGCATCGGCCATCGACCTCGCCAGATTGCCCAGAACATCGGTCAGATTGGCCCCGTCAATCACCAGATCGCCAATCGCCGCCTTCAATCCGGAACTCAGCGACCGCCCCAGCCCGCGCGCCTCGTCACCCGCCGCCGCAACCGCAACCCTCATCCCCTCCAGCTCCTGCTGAAAGGCCACCGTCGCCGCCTGCGTCCCGCCGAGGCTCCCCTCCAGATCGCCCAGCAACCCGTCGAGATTGTCCAGATCCGTCTCGATATCCGCCATTCTATTCCCCTTCGTCAGGATAAAGCGCCGCCAGCCCGTCCAGCACATTCCGGCTCATCGGCGCCCGCATATCCAGCCCCGCCATCAACAACAATTCCGCCGGGGTCAGGGCCCAGAACACCTCCGGCGACAGCCGCAACCGCACAAGGCCCAGCCGCATCAGCCCTGCCCAGTCCACCTTCATTCCGGCACGCTGAACGTCACCTTCAGCAACCGGCCCGCCGCCTGCGCCGCCACCACCGGCCCGCCGACATCCATCCCCGCCAGATCCGCAACCGAAATATCCAGCCCGCCACCGCGCAGCCCTGCCCAGAGCAGCGCCAGCAAGTCACGCGCCGAAAACGCCCCGCTTTCAAACCGCTGCACCAGTTCCATCAGGCTCCCGCTCTCCAGCTCCGCCTCCAGTTCAGCCAGCGCCCCGAGGGTCAGCCGCATCACCCGCGCCCGCCCCTCCAGCACCAGCTCCACCTCGCCGCGATACGGGTTGCCCATCACAGCGCCGTAAACGCCAGCGCACCGGCCGAGGCCAGCGACAGCTCGTAAGCCGCCTCGCCGTCATGCTTGCCGGAATACTCCAGCGCCGTGATCTGGAATGGCCCCTGAATCACACCGAAATCGGGAATGATCACCTGGAAATCCGGCACGACCCCGTCAAAAAATATCTGCCGCGCCCGCTCGTCGGTATAATCATCGCGAAATACCCCCGAACCGCTGATCGCGGCCGAGCGCACCCCCGCCCCGCCCAGCAACTCGCGCCAGCCACCGGCGCTGTCCAGACTGGTCACATCTACCGTCTCGGCGTTGAAGCTGATCCGGCTGGCTCGCAGCCCCGCGACGGTCTGGAAAGTGCCGCTGCCGTCCATGTCGATCTTGATCAGCAGATCCTTGCCTTTTTGCGCTACCATTTTGAAATCCCTCGCTTAAACATTTTCCACCACGGCCCGAAACCGCATCTCGATGCGGCGCAACTCCGGCGCCACCCCCCGTTTCGCCCGCGCCTTGACGAAGCGCAGCGACACCAGCGCCCCGCCCGCCAGCAGCAGATTCGCATCCACCAGCACAGCGGAAACCGCCGCCGCCACCGCCTTGGCCGCGGCAAAGCCGCTGGCCGTCGAATGCACGCTGACATCGAAATCATGCACCGCCCCGCTGGAGGTCGCCGTATCGAAGGGCTTCACCACCTCCTCGCCCAGCGTCACGAATTCCCCGGCCGGCAGAGTGCCGCCGCCTGGCAAGGGCGCATCGAAAATCTCGTTCCCGACCAGCCCCGCCAGCACCGGATCCGCCACCAGCGCGCCGTAAACCGCGCCCTGCAATTCTCCCGACAACGCCAAACTCATTCCTTGCCCTCCTCGGCCCAGCACTCCAGCCAGCGCCCGCCGGCATCGAATTCCGAGACCGCCAGAATCGCATAGACCCGCGCCCCCTCGCGAAAGCGCTGGTCCGGCTGCGGCCGCCTGCCCGAGCCTTCCGGCGCCGCCCGCACCACAATCCTGTGCCGCACTTTCGAGACATCCCGCGCCCCGACCACCGCCTCGCGCCCGGATCGCGCGTCAACGCTGGCCCAGTGCGAGCCCAGAACCTGCCAGCTCACGGAAAACCCGCCCTTGCCGTCGGGCACATTCACCCGTTCCTCCAGCAACAGTCGCCGCGTCAAACGCACCTGCATCACCGCCCCCCCAACCGGATCGCCCGATGGGAATCCAGCAAGGCCATGACTCCGAAAGGCATCCCGTTCACCCGCCCCTCGCCATCGCGGTTCTCGTAATAGCTCGCCGCCAGCAACAACATCGCCTGGCGCAGATCGGCGGGCACCTTCGCCCATGTCCCGAATCCGGCCTCGAACCCGATCACCACCGAACCGTCGCGCGGAATGACCGGCAACAAGGCCCCCGTCGCCACCAGCCTCGGGCGCACCGCATCGACCTCCAGCCGGTAGGCGGCCGTATCGACAACCGTGCCCGCCCCGTTTGCGTCAAACAGCGTCACATCGGTGATCGCGCTCACCGGCGCCACTGGCAGCCCCTGCACGCGGCTCCCGAACCAGCGGGTCAGCCGCCAGCCGAATTTCCGCGTCAACAACACCTTGCCGATCCGCGCCTCGACCGCCGCCATGGCGGAACGCAAATACAGTTCCAGCACCGCATCCTCCGACCCGTCATCGGCGAACCCCGAGCCGAGCTTCAGATGCTCCGCAAATGCCCGTATCGGCAACTTCGCCACCGTCGGCGTGGTCAGTTCTTCCAAAATCATGTGCACTTCCCCTTTGCCACCCGAAACAGGATCACGCGTTCCAGTTCGCGCCCCGCCGTGGTCTCCACCTTGCTGGCAACCATATAGACCCGCCCGGGCACCCCGCCGCGAAACCGCGCCCGCGTGCAGGTCCCGTCCACCTCCTGCGCCACCACGCGCAGCTCGCCAGCGGCATCCTCCACCGGCCGTATCGTCCAGCCGAGGTCATCCATAACCCTCTCGTATCGTTGCAAATACCCGCGGTTCCAGTCCACGGTCAGTTCCATCTCCACATCCGGGTCTTTCACAAAATATCCGCTCATCGGCGAACCTCCCCTCGAATAAACAGGCCCCCCGCACCGCTCGAGCGGAGGAGTAGCAGCAAGCTGGACAATGCAGGGGGCCGACCTGCCCCGTCAGGGACAGGCCCCCTCGCAAACCGCCTTAGGTCAGCGAGAATTTCAGGAGCTTGATCGCCGCAAAATCGCTCACATCGCCACCGATACGTTTGGTGGCATAGAACAGCACATGCGGCTTGGCGCTGAACGGGTCGCGCAGGATGCGCAGGTCGGGGCGCTCGGCAATGGTGTAACCGGCGGTGAAATCGCCAAAGGCAATCGCCGTGGCGCCGATACCGATATCGGGCATGTCCTCGGCAATCAGCACCGGATAGCCCATCAGGCGCGCCGGCTCGCCCGCCGCCAGCCCGTCGGACCACAGGAAACGCCCGTCCGCATCCTTCATCTTGCGCACCGCACCGGCCGTCTTGGAGTTCATCACGAAGGTCGCATTGGCGCGATACTGCGCCCCCAGCGCATAGACCAGATCGACAATCGCATCCGCCGGCGCATTGGTGTTGAAATCGCCGTCATTACCGGTGGGCACATACCCCAGATTGCCCCAGCTCCAGTTGGCATCGGCCACCGCCGGATAGTTCAGGAACCCCGTCGGCTTGTCCACACCGTCACCGGAAATGAAGGCCAGCCCCTCGGAACGGGCAAACTTGTCGGCCACACGCGCCGCCAGCCAGCCCTCGACATCGAAGGCCGCATCATCCAGCAAACGCTGCGAGGCCTTGGGCAGGGCCGACAACTCGTGCAGCGGAATGGAAATACGCTCCAGCTGCGGCGTGCCCGTCTCCAGCTGCGCCGAGGTCTCGCTGGCCCAGCCCGCACCGATATCCGTAGTGTCCACCAGCACGTCATAGGCTGTGGATTCCACCTGCACCACATTGGCAATCGCCCGCACCGAGGCCGCCCCGCGCAGCACGCCGGAAATCTGCTCCGCCGTCTGCGGATCGACCAGATAGCCGCCATCGGCCGCCACCGCCGTGGACAGCGCCTTTTCCTCGACAGCCAGCCCGCGCAAGGCATCGTCATCGCCCGAACGCAGATAGGCGGCAAAGGCTTTCTTGTGCGGGATTTCCACTTCGGCAACAGCCGAAAGCGCCGGACGCGCCGGTGCCAGTGATTTACGGTCATACATGTTCAAACGTTCTTCCTGTTCTTTGAGTTTCGATTTGATTTCACTCTGAAAGGCACTGAATTCACTCAGAAACCCCTGCATGGCCGCCTTTACTTCGCCCACAGGTCTTTCTCCCGACAAACGGGTTTTCTGTTCCTTGACACCCATAATTTTCCCTATGTGTTAGGCCAGCAGATCGCGCGCCTGCCGGAAGGTTTCGGCAAGGCTCGCCGCCAATGCCGTTTCGTCCTCCGAAGGCGCCACCCGCGCCCCGGACAACATCGGGAAGGTCACCAGCGACACTTCCCAAAGCTCGATTTCATGCAGCAACCGCCCGCCGCCGGATTTTTCCGAACGCAGGGTGCGATACCCGATCGACAGACCGTCAATCGCTCCGGCCTTCAGCAACGCCAGCGCCTCGCGTCCGGCCTGCACCTCGGTCAGGATACGCCCCTTGACGCACAACCCCTTGCTGTCCTCGAAGACCGTCTCCCAGACCCCGATCGGCTGCGCCGGATCATGCTGCCACAACATCTTGACCTTGCCGCCACCGGCTTTCAGGCGCTCCAGCGACCCCAGATAGGCCCCCTTCTGCACCACATCGCCGCTCTGGTCCGCCGCGCCGAAAAGCGAGGCATAACCGGCAATCTCGCCATTGCCCTGCAGGCCGATACCGCCCTTGAAATGGCAGAACTTCGTCTCGTAGCCCGGCCCGCCCGTCCTGTGAATATCCATGCGTCTCCCTTTCCTTCTGCACGCCCGAAAACCGGCGCGGGCACAGGCCTACAAAACCACTAAACCGGTTTAGTAGTTTGTTAACCGCCCCGCATCCGGTTGAAACAAAACGACTATCCGCCCTGCACACCCGTTAAAAATTTGTAAATCGCATCCGCCGAAAACATCGCCGCCGCTCCATAGACCGCCAGCCACATCCGCCGTTCCAGCCGCTCCAGCATCGCCTCGATCGCCTGCAGGCGCCGCTCCAGCCCCTGCCAGCGTTCCTCCGTCACCCGCTCGTGCGCCTCGATCCGCGCCGAGGCCGCATCGAACGGCTCATAGAGGTATTTCGACCCGCTGCGCCGGCTCATTCATCCGCCGCCAGCGCTGGCAGCCCCAGCATCTGCCGTTTTTCCGCCTGCGTCAGGAACTCCGCCCCGGCCACCGCGCGCCACTTGGCCTCGCGCTCTGCCGCCAGCGCCGGAATCCCGTCCAGATCCGGCTTCAGCACCAGCCCCTCGCCAAACAGCGGCCCGAGCCACCCCGACAGCGCCGCCAGCGTCTTGCCCACCAGCGGCAGCACGGTCAGGCGGTAAAACGCCCGGTTCGCCTCCTGATAATTGGCATAGGTCGCATCCCCCGGCAGCCCCAGCAGCATCGGCGGCACACCGAAGGCCAGCGCCACCTCGCGCGCCGCGCTCTCCTTGGTTTTCTGGAACTCCATATCCGACGGGCTGAAGCCCATGGGTTTCCAGTCCAGCCCGCCTTCCAGCAACATCGGCCGCCCGGCATTCGCCGCGCCCTGATGATGCGACTCCAGCTCGGCCACCAGCCGGTCATACTGGTCACCCGCCAACGCGCCCATTCCGTCCGCACCCTTGTAAACAATCGCCCCCGAGGGCCGCGCCGCATTGTCCAGCAACGCCTTCGACCAGCGCGAGGCCGCATTATGCACATCCAGCGCCTGCGCCGCCGCCTGCATCGGCGACAACCCGTAATGGTCGTCCAGCGGATGGAACGCCTTCACATGCAGCACCGGTGCGAATTCACCGCGCATATCGAACCGGTGCTTGCGTGCGCCCACCTTGTATTCATAGGCCACCGGCCAGCCATCCGCCCCCGGCACCACCGACATCCGGTCCGAGCGCAGCACATGCAGCTCGCGCGGCAAGCCACGGGCATCCATCCCCGCCGCCTCCAGATAGCCGTCCCCCGACAGCAAAAACTGCCCGTAGAACGCCTCCAGCAGGGCCGCCGCCCCCTGCCCGTCATTCGGTCGCGCCAGCAGGCCCAACAACGGGTGCTCCCCGAACCGCCGTTCGCCATCCTGCAACAATACCGGCACCGCCGCCGCCGCCTCGGCAATTATCTTGACGCAGCGAAACCCGACCGGATTGCCCGAAAACCCCGAGCGCGTCATGCTCACCGTATCCCGCGGCGACCAGGCCGCCCGACCGGCCCCGTGAAACGCAATCACAGGAGCCGCCGCCGAAGCCTTCTGCTCCGCCACTCCCCTGCTACCCTTGAAAAGCTGCAAAACCATTCCGCCCATGCTCCTGTCTGCCCGAACCGTGCGCGACATATCCACTAAACCGGTTTAGTGGAATCAAACGACACGATTTTCCATAATTCATCTAATAGGTTACCGCGAACCCACCCGGTCCGGTCCAACCCGCTTCAATTCCACTAAACCGGTTTAGTGGGGTTATAACCCCCGCACCCGCGGTCGCAAAAACGCCGCCGCCGGCACGATCATCAAATCGTTCAGCGCCCAGACCAGCGCATCCAGCCGGTCCGGACTGCCCTTGCCGGTAAACCCCGAAACCGTCATCGCGCACATCTGGTCCTCCAGCGCGCCAAAACCGCCGCAATGGAACACCCGCCCCTGCTCGTAAAGCGCCGCCACCGGCTCCGCCCGTGCCGCCTTGCCGCGCGTCGCCCGCACCCCGCGATACGCCACCAGCGGGTCGATCGAGCGCACCAGCGTCTCCACCAGATCGCCCCCCTGATTGACCTCCGCCACCAGCCGCTCGGCCCCGTATTCCCGCACCTTGGCCAGCGCCCGCTCGGCCCAGACCTGCGGTGACCCGCGCACCGTCGCATCCTCCAGAACATAGGCCCGCCAGTCCTTCGGCGGGCCCTCCATACAGACACCGGCCACCACGATCCCGCACTCGTCCGACCCTTCATGCCCGGTCACCGGCGGGTCCACCGCCACCACGATCCGGTCCAGTTCCGGCACCTCCGCCCGACAACCGTCGAGCGCCTCCAGCGACCACAACGCTCCTTCGACATCGTTCAGCAGCTCGCCCTGCAACTCCTGCCGGCCCAGCCGCGATCCCGCATATTTGTCCGTCACATAATCCAGAAAGCTCTCCGCCAGATTCGCCGCATTCGCCTCCGTCGGCGCGGATGTCGAGACCGTCCGCCCCTCCGCCAGCAACCCGCTCAACAATCGCGACGGCCGCGGAGTCGTCGTCACCACCTGCTGCGGACGCTCCCCCAGACGCAACCCGAACTGCAACATGTCCCAGGCATCCTGCCCCTGCTTCCACTTCGCCAGCTCGTCCGCCCAGGCACAATCGAACTGCGGCCCGCGCAGGCTCTCGGGGTTGGAGGCCGAATACACCTCCGCCACCGCCCCGTTGGCCCAGACCAGCCGCTTGCGCGTCGCCTGCCATTCCGGCCGGCGGTCCGGCGGCGAGCAGGCCAGTATCCCCGACTCGCCGAACACCATCACCTCGCGCGCCTGCTCGATCGTCTCCCCGACCAGCGCCACCCGTCGGCACCGCCCCGCATCACCGGGCCGCGCCCCCTCGACCTGCGCCCGCACCCACTCGGCACCGGCACGGGTCTTGCCCGCCCCGCGCCCGCCCAGTACCACCCAGGTGGTCCAGTCCCCCTCCGGCGGCCGCTGGTGTTCCAGCGCCCAGATCTCGAACATCCACGGCAGGGCCAGCAAAGCATTCGGGCTCAACCCGTCCAAAAACGCCCCGACCTCATCCTCGTCCAGCGCGCCGAGCAAGTCGCTCAAGCACCTCTTCCCGCGCGGCCGCAAGGTCAAGCGCCCCGCCCCCGCAGTCTCTGCCGCCATGTTTCGCAAGACCATTCTCGATCTCCATCACCTGGTTCAGCGCCCGCGCGAAATCCGCTGCCGAGCTGCGCACCTTTCCCGCCTCCGGCATATCCTCGCCGGACTGCAACCGTCGCACCGTCGCCAGCACCGCCTCGCGCAGCACTTCGAATGTTTCCCGCGCCGCATCCAGCCTGCGCAGGGTCTCCTCCCGATCTCCGGGCCCTGTTTTTTTCATATATCCAAGCCTTACCTGCCCGCTCCGAGCAGAAACGGAAAAAGCGGCGCCAGTCTTTCGACCGTGCCGCTCGCCCACTTCTTCCAGCTTGCCAAGAGTTATACCTTAGAGCGTTCGCATTGTCAACAACTAAATTACAAGTTGTGCAGCATCAGTTCCCCGCACGCTCCCGTTCAATGGCCCGCCAAGCCGCCACATTACGCTGATGTTCCTTGTATGTAACGGCAAACGCATGGCCGCCGGACCCGTCGAGAACGAAAAAGAAATACGGTGTTTTTTCCGGATTCGCCGTGGCAAAAATCGCCTCGCGCCCGGGATTCGAGATCGGAGTCGGCGTCAACGCGGGAATCATATAGGTGTTATAGGGCGTCTCCTTGTCCAGCTCCGACTGGAACAATCCCCGCCGCAACCGTTCCTTGCCCATGGTCAGCCCGTAACGCAGCGTCGCATCCGCCTCCAGCCGCATCCCCTTTTCCAGCCGGTTATAAAACACCGAGGCCACCTTGGCCCATTCACCGGCCCCGCCCGCCTCGCTCTCCACGATCGACGCCAGGATCAGCAACTCCTGTTTGCTCTCCAGCGGCAGGTCCGGCGCGCGATTGGCCCAGGCCTCGTCCAGAATTTTCTGCTGCGCCTTCACCATCCGGTCCACGACCGACTGGCGCGTATCGCCACGCTGGAAACTGTAGGTATCCGGCGCCATCATTCCTTCGGGCGGAATTTCCTCGATCTCTCCGGTCAGGTCCGGATTGGCCTCGATTCTCGCAATGATTTCCGAGGTATACAACCCCTCCGGCAGCGTAATGAAATACTGGATGCTCTTGCCGGAGGTCAGAATATCCAGAATTTCATCCATCGAGGCCCCTTGCGGAATAAGGTATTCCCCGAATTTCAGCTTGTTGTCCCGTTTGGTGTAGCGCGCCCCGATGCGGAACACCGGCCCGCTGGAAATCAGCCCTTCGGTCTCCAGCGCCTCGGCCACTTTCGTCAGGTTGGCGCCTTTGGGCACCTCGAAAACCGTATCTTCGGCCACCGGCCCGGGGTTGCGGAACTGCCCCTGCCCCCAGGCAAACAGCCCGCCGAGCGCCAGAAAGGCAACGATCAGAAATGTAAACGCGTTCGCGGCAATGCTGCGGCCCATCTATTCCACTTTCCCCATCACAAGCGAGGCATTGGTGCCGCCGAACCCGAAAGAATTCGACAAAGCCGTTCTGATTTCGCGTTTGACCGGTGTGTTCGGCGCCAGATTGATCCGGCTCTCCACCGGGTTTTCCAGATTGATCGTCGGAGGCGCAATCTGGTCGCGTATCGCCAGAATGGTGAAAATCGCCTCGACAGCACCGGCCGCACCCAGCAAATGCCCGATCGACGACTTGGTCGAGGACATCACCGCTCTTTCTGCCGCCGCACCGAGCAGCCGCTCCACCGCGCCCAGTTCGATGGTATCCGCCATGGTCGAGGTCCCGTGCGCGTTGACGTAATCCACCTCTTCCGGCTTGCGTCCGGCGTGGTTCAGTGCCGCCTGCATGGCCCGATACCCCCCGTCGCCATCCTCGGCCGGCGCCGTGATGTGATAGGCGTCCCCCGACAGCCCGTAACCCAGAACCTCGGCGTATATCCTCGCGCCGCGCGCCCTGGCATGTTCGTATTCCTCCAGCACAACAATTCCGGCCCCCTCACCCATGACAAAACCGTCACGGTCAAGGTCATAGGGCCGCGAAGCCGTCGCCGGATCATCCGCCCGTTTGCTCGACAGCGCCTTGCTGGCGTTGAAACCGGCAATGCCCAGTTCGCAAATCGGCGCCTCGGCCCCGCCAGCGACCATCACATCCGCATCGCCGAACATGATCAGCCGCGAAGCATCCCCAATCGCGTGCGCACCGGTCGAGCAAGCCGTCACAACCGCATGGTTCGGCCCCTTGAAACCGTATTTGATCGACACCTGCCCCGAGGCCAGATTGATCAGTGTCGAAGGAATGAAAAACGGCGAGATCCGCCGCGGCCCCCGCTCTTTCAACAGGTTCGCCGTATCGGCAATAGTGCCGAGTCCGCCGATTCCCGACCCGATCATCACTCCCGTGCGCAACCGGTCCTCTTCGGCCTCCGGCTTCCATCCCGCATCGGAAACCGCCATTTCGGCAGCAGCCACCGCATACAGGATAAAATCGTCCACCTTGCGCCGGTCCTTGGACGACATCCAGTCATCGGGATTGAAGGTCCCCTCTGTGCCGTCTCCCCGCGGGATCTCGCAGGCATATCCCGTTACCAGATGCGAGGCATCGAACCGTGTGATCGGACCGCAGGCCGAATCCCCGTTCAGAATCCGCTTCCAGGTTTCCTCTACCCCGCAGGCCAGAGGGCTCACCATTCCCAGTCCCGTTACAACAACACGTCGCATTATGACACCTCGGTTAAACAATCCTGAGGCGCCTTTTACCGCGATTGGCACAACGGGGGCAAGCAGGGATGCACCCGAACCGCAGATTAACGCGCAATATCAAGCCGGTCCCCGTCACAGGTCTGGTCAAGTCCATTTCATCGCACATCTCCTTTTTTGGCTCCGACACGGCTCTTTTAGGAACAAATTATGAACGAAATCTAAACGGAAAAACAATTTTCCTTCAGGTTTTGTTAACGTCTGCGGGCAAAACTCGCGCCAGTCACAACGGAATCACGCCATGTCGCTCGCCCTTGCCAAATGCCCCGATCCGCCACCGGAAACCGCCCCCGATGCCCTGACCAAGCAGCAGAAGGCCGCGATCCTGCTCAGCGTGCTGATCCGCGCCAATGCCGCGCCGAATCTCGACAATATCGCCACCGCCGCGCTGAAACAGACGGTCGATACCATGGCAACCTTCGGCGATGTGCCGCAGGCCACGGTAGATGCGGTTATCCTCGAATTCCTGACCGAGCTGGGCGCCTTCGGCGTATCGCTGCGCGGCGAGCTGGAGGATACGCTGAACGCCCTCAAGGGCCACGTCAGCGACAAGGTGCTGGAAAATATACGCAAGGCCTACATCCGCTCTCCCGCCGTCGATGTCTGGACCCGCATCGCCTCGGCCGAACCGGCGGAGTTGCGCGCCTGTATCGAGGCCGAACACCTGCAAATTGCCGCTACGGTCCTGTCGAAAATCCCCTCGCCACTCGCGGCCGAAATCCTCGGCGCAATGGAGCCGGAGCGGGCCCGCGAAACCATGCTCGCCATCGTCAATGCCGGCGAAATCGCGCCCGAAATTATCGAGGTCATCGGCCAGAGCATCAGCGAAACCCTGTTTGCCGGGGACGGTGACAGTATTTTCGACAAAACGCCGGTCGAACGGGCCGGTGACATCATGAATTTCACCCAGAGCGAGATCCGCGACCGGATGCTGGACGAATTCGGCAAATCCGACCCGGACACGGCCGAGAAAATCCGCAAGGCCATGTTCACCTTCCCCGACATTCCCGAACGTGTGCAACCGCGCGACGTCTCGGCCATTCTGCGCGCCGTGCCGCAGGAATCGCTGCTCAAGGCCCTGAAAGGCGCGGAAAAAGAAGCTCCGCAGGCGGCCGATTTCCTGCTGTCCAATCTTCCGAAACGGGCGGCCGAGCAGATTCGCGACGACCTGTCCGAACTCGAAACCGTCAAGCCGAAGGACGCAGACGCCGCCATGAACGAGGTTATCGCCGCCATTCGCGAGTTGGAAAAATCCGGTGAAATCACCCTGATACTGGAGGAGGAAGTCTAAACAACCGCATCTTTCGGCGATTTTCCGGCAAAAAACGCATCTAGATTGTCAAGCGCCCGAAACCCCATCGCGTCGCGGGTCCTGACCGTGGCACTGCCGATATGGGGCAGCATGAAGATGTTTTCATGTGCCGCGAAACCCGGATTGCCGCCCGGTTCAATAACGAAACAATCGAGGCCCGCCGCGCTGACCCTGCCGCTGTCCAGTGCCGCCAGCAAGGCATCCTCGTCCACCAGCGCACCGCGCGCCGTATTGACGAAAACCGCCCCCTCCGGCAGCAGAGCAAAACGTTCCGCATTCATCATGCCGGTGGTTTCCGGCGTGGCCGGACAATGCAGCGACAGAAAGTCGGAAACCGGCAGCAGGCTTTCGATCGAGTCGTGATAGGTTGCGCCCTGCTCCTGCTCCGGCGGCAGACGGCGACGGTTGTAATAATGCACATCCATATCGAACCCGCGTGCGCGGCGTGCCATCACCTGCCCGACACGCCCCATACCGACAATGCCGAGGCGCGCACCGCTCATCTGTTTGCCGACCATGAAGGAGGGACTCCAGAAATCCCACGCGCCGGAACGCACCAGACGGTCGCCCTCCACCGCGCGGCGCGAGGCGCCGAGCATCAGCAGAACCGCGATATCGGCAGTAGCGTCGGACAGCACATCGGGCGTGTTGGTCACCATGATCCCGCGTGCGGCCAGCGCCGCCAGATCGCAATGGTCCACCCCGACCGAATGGTTGGCGATGATTTTTACCCGCGGATCGAGGCGCGCCGCCACATCCGCATCGAAAACCTCCGAATGGCAGGGCAGGATCGCATCGACCCGCGCGCTCATGGCGACGATTTCATCGGCGGTATGCAGCCCGTCGGCCTCGTTCACGATCACATCGTAATCGCGCGCCGCCCGTTCCAGCGTGGCATCCGAGAGCCTGCGCGTGATCCAGAGAACAGGTTTCCCCATGCCCTAGTCCCGCTTCTTGATCGTCTCTTCGTACCAGTCATAGACGGCCATCGCCAGCACGCTCAGCGCGATGATCCAGAACGGCAAGCCGCCCCAGAAACCCGCGAAACCGTCGGTGATGCTTTTCGCCAGCCCGGTGATGAAAAAGATCAACCCCGCCACCGACAGCCCCGCCACGATAATTCTTGTCCAGCCTTTAAACATTTTGGTTTCCTTCCGGTTCAGCCCGCATCGGACTGTAGTGTATTGAGCA
>JALSHL010000199.1 GCA_026982255.1 Paracoccaceae bacterium
TATTATTACCGGACCGCGCCCGATTTCCGGGCGTGGTCCATGCTATTTCTAAACCTCGGGCGTTCCCGCACCGGATCCAGTCGGGAACAAGTATGGAGGCCATAATATGATCCAGAAGAATTGGCGCGAACTCATCCGCCCCACCTCGCTCGACATCAAGCCGGGCGCTGACAGCCTGCGCACTGCCACCGCCGTGGCCGAGCCGCTGGAGCGCGGTTTCGGCCTGACGCTCGGCAATGCGCTGCGTCGCGTTCTGCTGTCCTCGCTGCAGGGTGCCGCGATTACCTCGGTGCAGATCGACAATGTTCTGCACGAGTTTTCCAGCGTTGACGGTGTGCGCGAAGACGTCACCGATATCGTGCTGAACCTCAAAGGCGTTGCGGTTTCCATGGAAGTCGAAGGCCCGAAAAAGGTTGCCATCAGCGCAACCGGTCCGGGTGTTGTCACCGCCGGCGATATTGCCGAGACCAATGGCATCGAAATCCTGAACAAGGACCACGTGATCTGTCACCTCGACGACGGCGCCAACCTCTATATGGAGCTGACCATTGAAACCGGCAAAGGCTACGTTGCTGCCGACAAGAACCGCCCCGAAGATGCGCCGATCGGCCTGATTTCGGTCGATGCGCTGTTCTCGCCGGTGAAAAAGGCCTCCTACAAGGTCGAGCCGACCCGTGAAGGGCAGGTTCTGGACTATGACAAGCTGACGCTGAATGTCGAAACCGATGGTTCGATCTCGCCCGAAGATGCGATCGCTTTCGCGGCCCGTATCCTTCAGGACCAGCTTTCCACCTTCGTCAATTTCGACGAGCCGGAAGCGGCTGGTCGTGACGAGGAAGAGGATGATCTGGAGTTCAACCCGCTTCTGCTGAAGAAAGTGGACGAGCTGGAACTTTCGGTGCGCTCGGCAAACTGCCTGAAAAACGACAACATCGTTTACATCGGCGATCTGATCCAGAAAACCGAGGCGGAAATGCTCCGCACCCCGAACTTCGGTCGCAAGTCGCTGAACGAGATCAAAGAGGTTCTGACCACAATGGGTCTGCACCTCGGCATGGATATCATCGACTGGCCGCCGGACAATATCGAGGAACTGGCCAAGAAATTCGAAGACCACTTCTAGGTTTTTGCGGCGGGGGCAACCCCGCCAACCTCGGGCAATCCCGCCCCAAGGAGAGCAGTCCACCCGCATGGGCTGCCAGACAAAGTATAAAGAAGGATTAAGAAAATGCGTCACGGAAACGGTTATCGCAAACTCAACCGCACCCACGAACACCGCAAGGCGATGTTCGCGAATATGGTATGCTCGCTGGTCGAGCATGAGCAGATCAAGACGACTCTGCCCAAGGCCAAGGAGCTCAAGCGCATCATCGACAAGATGATCACGCTGGGTAAAAAGGGTGATCTGCACTCCCGCCGCATCGCGCTGTCGCGTATGAAGCAGGAAGATGCCGTGAAAAAACTTTTCGACGTTCTCGGCCCGCGCTATGCCGACCGTCAGGGCGGTTACGCCCGCGTTCTGAAGGCCGGTTTCCGTTACGGCGATATGGCCCCGATGGCGATCATCGAACTGGTCGACCGCGACCCGGATGCCAAAGGCGCCGCCGACAAGGCGCGCGTTGCCGCCGAAGAGGCGATGGCCGACGAAGAATAGGCTGCGCTTATCGCAGGCTGAACTACGATAAACCCCGGGTATTGCCCGGGGTTTTGCTTTCGGGGTCATCTGGAACACGGATATTCGTATGACGCTATTTGACGGGGTATTGCTTTTGATTGCAGCGGGGTTTGCCGTGGCTTCCATGCTGCCGAAAATCCGGAACAATGCCTGGTGGCATGCTACGGTAACCCCGCTGGCTTCGATCATCGGCAGCGGTTTTCTGGTGATTGCACCCTTGCTGGCGGATGTGGCCGGTTCGTATGCGCTTGCCGCAATGGGGCTGATTGTGGCGCTGGCCTATGTGATCGGGCATGCGGTGCGCTTCAATATCATCAACAGCGAATCACTGGAGGCGAGGCACAGCGGACCGCGCGGATTGTATGCCGCCAGCCATCTGTCCAACCTGTCTCTGACCGTCGCCTACGTGATTTCCGTCGCTTTCTATATCCGGCTGCTGGCGTCCTTTGCGCTTTCGATGACGCCTTATACCGGCGCCGGATACGAGGATCTGTTGGCCACGGCCATTCTTGCCGCGATCGGCATTGTGGGCTGGTTCCACGGGTTGAGGGGGTTGGAATTTGTCGAAACCATTTCGGTTTCCATCAAGCTGTCTATTATTGTCGCTCTGCTTGCCGCGTTATTCGGGCACAACCTCGGCACCGGTCAATGGAGTGCGGAACTGGTGCCCGCCGATGTCGATGTCTGGACACGCCTTCGGATGCTGGCAGGTATGTTGCTGGTCGTGCAGGGCTTCGAGACATCCCGCTATCTGGGCGAGGCCTACCCTCCACAGATGCGCAAGAAAACCATGCAGTGGGCGCAGCTTTCCAGTGGCGCAATCTATCTGCTGTTCGTTGCGCTTGTTGTGCCTGTTCTGGTCTATCTGCCTGAAGGCAAACCGAGCGAGACCGCCATCATCGGGGTAACCGGTCACGTCGCATGGGTATTGCCCTACCTGCTGGTTTTCGCGGCCCTGATGAGCCAGCTTTCCGCCGGAATCGCCGACACGGTCGGGGCTGGCGGGCTCGTGGTGGAGGAAACCCACAGGCGTATCCGCGAGCGTCTAGCTTACCCGGTCCTGATTGCTTTCTCCATTGCCCTCATCTGGTTGTTCAATATTTTCGAGGTGATCGCCATCGCTTCGCGCACCTTCGCGTTCTATTATATGATGCAGGCGGTCATCGCCTTTATGGTAGCGGGCAAAACCTTGACGGGGCGTAAACGGGTTGTGCAACAAATCGGGTTTGCATCGCTCGCAATGCTCCTTGCTCTGATCGTTCTGTTCGCGCTTCCGGCCGAGTAGTCCTTTTCCTTGCGCCGGTTTCGCGTTAGGTCTGGCATATGAGCGACCTTTTCGATCAACACCCCGAGGCCCTGCCGCCCCAGACCGCGCCGCGTCCGCTGGCCGACCGGATGCGCCCGCGCCGTCTGGCGGATGTTGTCGGGCAGGGGCATATTCTGGGGGCCGAGGGGCCGCTGGGGCAGATGCTGCTGCATGGCAATCTGTCCTCGCTGATCCTCTGGGGGCCGCCGGGGGTGGGCAAAACCACCATCGCGCGGTTGCTCGCGGATGAAACCGATCTGGCATTTATGCAGATCAGCGCGATCTTTACCGGCATGCCGGAACTGCGCAAAGTGTTCGAGGCCGCGAAACTCCGCCGCCAGAATGGCAAGGGCACGCTGCTGTTTGTGGATGAGATCCACCGTTTCAACAAGGCGCAGCAGGACGGGTTTCTGCCGCATATGGAGGATGGCACCATCCTGCTGGTTGGCGCGACGACGGAAAACCCCAGTTTCGAGCTGAACTCCGCTGTTCTGAGCCGCGCACAGGTGATGATCCTGGAACGGCTTACCCCCGCCGATCTGGAACTGCTGGTGCAGCGGGCGGAAAAGGAGATGGAGAAGCTCCTTCCGGTTACGGCCGACGCGCGCGAGGCGCTGATCGAAATGGCTGACGGCGACGGGCGTGCATTGTTGAACCTGCTGGAACAGGTGTTCACATGGAAGGATACCGTTGATCGCGATGCCCTGTCCAAACGCCTGTCGCGCCGTGCGCCGAAATACGACAAATCCGGCGAAGAACATTACAACCTGATCTCAGCCCTGCACAAATCCGTGCGCGGCTCGGACCCGGATGCGGCGCTCTACTGGTTCGCGCGTATGTTGCAGGGGGGCGAGGACCCGCGTTATCTGGCGCGGCGCATCACCCGCATGGCGATCGAGGATATCGGGCTGGCCGACCCTGACGCGCAACGCCTGTGCCTTGATGCTTGGCAGACCTACGAGCGGCTCGGCTCGCCGGAGGGGGAGCTGGCGCTGGGGCAGGCGGTGATGTATCTGGCGCTGGCGCCGAAATCCAATGCCTCCTATGCCGCATTCAAGAATGCCATGTCGGCGGCGAAACAAACCGGTTCCGCCCCTCCACCAAAACATATCCTGAATGCGCCGACGGCGATGATGAAGGAGCACGGGTTTGGCGACGGTTACGAATACGATCACGATGCCGAGGACGGGTTTTCGGGCCAGAACTATTTCCCCG
Source organism: Paracoccaceae bacterium (assembly GCA_026982255.1). Taxonomy (GTDB): domain Bacteria; phylum Pseudomonadota; class Alphaproteobacteria; order Rhodobacterales; family Rhodobacteraceae; genus NORP23. The sequence goes on from JALSHL010000199.1 coordinate 4,197, forward strand.
AGGATATGCGGCGCGGTGTCTATTATATGCCGGTGGAGCGGGGCCATGAGCGCGAGTTGAAAAAGAGGCTCGACTATTTCGCGCGGCTTCGGGCCAAGCGCAAGGGTTGACAATTCCCCCGCGCGGGCTTTGAACAGCGCCAAAGGAGAAACCATGTCCACAGTTCTACAAGTTGCCCTTGGTGGCGCCATCGGAGCCTCGGCCCGCTATCTGAGCGGCGCCGCGATTCTGCGCGCTCTGGGTAGCAACTTCCCCTATGGCACGATGTTCGTGAATGTCGTCGGTTCGTTCGTGATGGGACTGCTGGCGGTCTACCTGATGGAGCGGATGGACGGCAGCTTCGGCCGGTTTGCGCCGTTTCTGATGACGGGGGTTATGGGCGGGTTTACCACCTTCAGCGCCTATTCGCTGGATGCGCTTTATCTGATCGAGCGGGGGCGGTTTGCGGCGGCGACTGTATATATGGGCGGTTCCGTTGTTCTGGCCATTGCCGCGCTGTTTGCCGGCATGACTTTGGCGAGGGCAATCGCATGAGCCAGGTGCAATATCTCGAAGTCGATGCGGACGGAGAGGACCAGCGCCTCGACCGCTGGTTCCGCCGGATTTTTCCGCATATCCCGCAGGGCCGTATAGAAAAGATGTGCCGCAAGGGCGAGATCCGTGTGGATGGCGGACGGGTGAAAACCTCGACCCGTCTGGCGGAGGGGCAAAAAGTGCGCATTCCGCCGCTGCCGACGGCGGATGAAACGGCGCGGAAAAAGGCGGAACACAATGCTGTTTCCGATGCGGATGCTGCGATGATCCGGTCCTGCGTGATCTACAGGGACGACGATATTATTGTGCTGAACAAACCCGCGGGCCTGCCGGTGCAGGGAGGCTCCGGCCAGACACGCCATATCGACGGGCTGGCCGAGGCACTGAAATTCGACAATGACGCGAAACCGAAGCTGGTGCACCGGCTGGACAAGGATACCTCCGGCGTTCTGCTTCTGGCTCGTAACGGGCGCGCGGCCAAAGGGCTGGCGAAGGCGTTTCAGGACAAGACCACGCGGAAAATCTATTGGGCGCTGGTGGCGGGACAGCCCGAGCAGAACATCGGCACCATCCGTTTCGGGCTGGTGAAGCAGTCCGGTCACGGGCCGAACAATGCAGGCGAGAAAATGGTCTGTATCCCGCCGAATCTGATCGATGAAACGCCCGGCGCCAAACGTGCCACCACGGATTTTGTGGTGATCGAGAGTGTCGGCAAACGCGCCACATGGGTTGGCCTTGCACCTATTACCGGTCGCACGCACCAGCTGCGCGCGCACATGGCCGAGATCGGCTGCCCGATTGCCGGCGATGGAAAGTATGGCGGTTCCTCGCAGGTTAACGAGGGCGAGGGCTGGGGTGCGCAGCTTGGCGGGGCAATCAGCCGGAAAATGCACCTGCATGCGCGTTCGATCACGTTGAAACACCCGATCACCGGCAAGGAAATGTTCTTCGAGGCGCCGTTGCCCGACCATATGCAGCGCACATGGGATTTTTTCGGCTGGGATCTGAAATGGGCGCCGAAAAACCCGTTCGGGATGTACGAATGAGTGATTTGCGTCTGGTCGTGTTCGATATGGACGGTACGCTGATCGACTCGCAGGCCTTTATCCTTGCGGCGATGAAGCGGGCGTTCGCCAAGGCAGGTTGGCCCGCGCCGAAGGACAGCGAGGTTCTGGCGATTGTCGGCCTGTCGCTGGAGGAGGCGGTGTCCACTATCCTGCCGCATTTGTCTGCCGTGGAAGCGCGCGAAGGGGCCAACCTTTACCGCGAGAGCTTCATCGAGTTGCGCGCCGAGCGTGGAGGCGAGGCGACTTCGGCCCTTTACCCCGGAGCCCGCGCGGCACTGGAACGTTTGCACCGGCAGGAGGAAACCCTGCTCGGGGTCGCGACCGGCAAGGCGCGACGCGGGCTGGATCATGCCTACAAATCCCATGACCTCGGCCGTTTTTTTGTGACCAGCCAGACCGCGGACGATCATCCGTCGAAACCGCACCCCTCGATGCTGGAACGCGCGCTTTATGAAACCGGCTGCGAGGCGCAGCAGGCGGTGATGATTGGCGATACGGAATTCGATATTGCCATGGGGAAAGCCGCCGGTTTTGCGACTGTCGCGGTCAGTTGGGGCTATCACCCGCTGGAACGGCTGGCGCAGGCCGATTATCTGATTGACGATTTCGCCGCGCTCGACGCGGTTTTGGACGATATCTGGAGAGGTTGACATGAACACCCCGCTCAACAAACGTTTCTGGAAAGAGGTTTCGGTCGTCCGCAAGGACGATGGCTTCGCCGTGTTTCTGGACAATCGCCCGCTGAAAACGCCGACCAAAGCGCCGCTTCTGGCACCAACGGAAGCGCTGGCCGAGGCGATTGCCGACGAGTGGCGCGCGGTGGAGGAGAAAATCGACCCGCGCACAATGCACCTGACCCGTTGTGCGAATGCGACTATCGACAAGGTGCGCAACGAGCATGGGGCGGTGGCGGCGATGTTGGCGGCATATGGTGCGACGGATCTGTTGTGTTATCGGGCCGAAAGTCCGGAGAGTTTGGCCAAGCGCCAGCAGGAGGCATGGGATCCGCTTCTGGAATGGCTGGAAAATACGCACGGGGTTGTGCTGAATGTCACCTCTGGCGTCATGCACATTGCGCAACCCGAAGAGGGGCAGGAAAAACTGCGCCGGATAGTGCGGGATTTTGACCCTTGGCGTATGACGGCACTGCACGATCTGGTCACCATTTCCGGTTCGCTGGTTCTGGCGCTTGCTACGGTCGAAGGGCACCTGACGCCGTCGGCCTCGTGGGAGTTGTCGCGGATAGACGATAAGTGGCAGGAAGAACAGTGGGGCACAGACGATGAAGCCCGCGCTGCTGCCGAAGTGAAGTTTCAGGATTATTGCAAAGCGGCCCGGCTACTGGATTTGCTGTAGGGAACGATTCTCGAAAAAACGCAAAATTGCGATTCCGGTTTCGTGCAATGCCTGCAATTCCGGCGTTCCGTTCGGTTTTTCAGGCAAGGCCGTGCAAAAAAAATCGGCAGGGCAGGAAAAAAACACATAGGGGATTTCGAATTCTGTTCGGTGATTTGTTTCATCACCGGAATTTATAGGACCATATAGGTCAGTAGTTGTGACAAAAATATCGGGGGTAGCACCTTGAACAATGCCAATACTCGCGCTCTCCATCAACTCTGCCGCCAGACACCCCTGATAGTAGAAAGGGTAGCAGTGCCCTGCCGGTTATCCACATGGACTCTATGGGCAATCCCGATGAAACGGTTGAATCGGGTTCGGTTGTGGGGGAGGGATTGCCCCTGCGCTTGTAAATGGTCACTAATGCTGACCAATTCTCTCGATTGCGTGTTTCGCTTGACCAAACACTTAACAATTGTTCAAACTGTCGGGGTTGCGATCCTACCGGTCGTGCAATCAAAACTCAGTTCCGGTCGTTTGGCCGGTATTCGGCCCGAATACTCTCGGGCATCACCAGGATGAGGTAAAAATGAAAAACTCTGTAATTTTTGGCACAGTCGCTGCCGCTGCAAGTCTCGCAGCAGGTCTGGCTTCGGCCGGCACGCTCGATGACGTGAAAGCAAAAGGCGAGCTGGCATGTGGTGTTACCACCGGTCTCGTGGGTTTCGCGGCTCCGGACGCAAACGGTAACTGGGAAGGTTTCGACGTTGCTGTATGTCGTGCCGTTGCAGCCGCTGTTCTGGGTGACGCGAACGCCGTGAAATTCGTTCCGACCACCGGTAAAACCCGTTTCACCGCGCTGGCTTCCGGCGAGATCGATATGCTGGCACGTAACACCACATGGACTTTCTCCCGCGATGTTGACCTGAAGTTCACCTTCGTCGGTGTCAACTACTACGACGGTCAGGGCTTCATGGTTCCGAAAGAGCTGGGTGTATCCTCGGCCAAAGAACTGGATGGCGCGACTGTTTGTATCCAGACCGGCACCACCACCGAGCTGAACCTCGCTGACTACTTCCGTTCCAACGGCATGTCCTACGAGCCGGTTCCGATCGAAACTAACGCAGAAGCACAGCAGCAGTTCCTTGCCGGTGCTTGTGACGTGTTCACCACAGACGCATCCGGTCTGGCTGCGACCCGTGCGACTTTCGAAAATGCCGACGATTATATGCTGCTGCCGGAAATCATCTCCAAAGAGCCGCTCGGTCCGCTCGTTCGTCACGGTGACGAGCAGTGGGGCGACATTGTTCGCTGGACTCTGAACGCACTGATTACGGCTGAAGAGCTGGGCATTACTTCCGCTAACCTGGAAGAAATGGCTGCCGGCACCAACAACCCGGAAATCAACCGTCTGCTCGGCACCGAGGGTGACCTCGGCGGTATGTTCGGTCTCGACAAAGAGTGGGCCAAACGTGCGATTGCCGTTGGCGGCAACTACGGTGAGATCTTCGAGAAGAACATCGGCGAAAACACTGCAATCGGTCTGGCCCGTGGCCTGAACGCTCAGTGGAAACAGGGTGGTCTGATCTACTCCCCGCCGTTCCGTTGATCTGAACGACACTACCTGGGGCGCGCGCACAGTGCGCCCCAAACATTTCTTCTTAAATTTTTCGAACCCGTCGCAGTAGACAGAAGGGGATAACCCTTCGCACAACATCTGCACAGGTTTTCCGCAGGAGGGGAGAGCCATGTCAATGGCCGACCAGAAGCCAACCCAGTCGTTCAATCTGGGTATGCTGATCTACGATACGCGGTATCGCGCGATGACCATTCAGGTCGTTGCCCTGATACTCTTTATGCTGGGCGCTGCCTGGCTGGTAAACAACGCTGCACAGAACCTCGCCGCTTTGGGTAAGCCCCTGAGTTTCGATTTTCTGTCCCAGCCCGCTGGTTATGATATTAACCAGAAGCTGATCGAGTATACGTCGCAGGACAGCCACGGTCGCGCTGCGCTTGTCGGCCTGTTGAACACGTTGCTTGTTGCCTTTCTCGGCTGTGTGCTGGCAACATTTCTCGGGGTAATCATCGGTGTGCTGCGCCTGTCCAAGAACTGGCTGATTTCGCGCCTGATGACTGTTTACATCGAGTCTTTCCGCAATGTGCCGGTCCTGTTGTGGATCGTGTTTGCCATGGCGATTTTCATCGAGAGCTTTCCGGCCCCGCGGGCCTTCCGTGGTGACAATGCTACCGCGTCCATGGTTCTGAACGACTCTGTCGCCTTCACCAACCGCGGTGTCTATATCCCGAAGCTGGTATTCGATAACGGTTCCATGATCGTTGTTCTGGTGTTTCTGGCTTCGCTGGTCGGCATCTGGCTGTTCGGCCGCTGGTCGCGCAAGCGTCAGGAAGCAACGGGCGAGATCCTGCCGAACTTCTGGATCAAACTCGGTATCTTCTTTGTGCCGGCTATTGCCGCACAGCTTGTCATGGGGAGTCCCATCAGCCTGGCCTATCCAGAACTGAAGGGTTTCAATTTCACCGGTGGCCTGCATTTGCGAAATTCGCTCATTGCCCTGTGGCTGGCGCTGTCGCTCTATACGGCGGCTTTCATTGCCGAGGCTGTGCGTGCCGGCATCATGGCTATCTCCAAGGGGCAAACAGAGGCTGCTGCCGCGTTGGGTCTGCGTTCCAACCGGATCATGCAGCTCGTGATATTGCCGCAGGCGTTGCGGGTGATTATTCCGCCGCTGATCTCGCAATATCTCAACCTGACCAAGAACTCTTCGCTGGCCATTGCCGTCGGATATATGGATATCACCGGCACGCTGGGCGGTATTACGCTGAACCAGACAGGGCGCGAAATGGAATCGGTCATGCTGCTGATGCTTATCTATCTGGCGATCTCGCTGGCGATTTCGACTGTGATGAACATCTACAACAACTCTGTATCCCTGAAGGAGCGGTGATATGAAGAACCTATCTTACGTCCGCACCGAAATGTTGCCCGAGCAGGCCCCGCCTGTCGGCGAGACTGGCATTATCAAATGGATGCGGGAGAACCTGTTTTCGGGCTGGATGAACTCCATCTTGACGATTCTCGGGCTCGTTGCCGTGTATTTTATCCTTCTGGAAACTCTGCCCTGGGCGCTGGACAGTACCTGGAATGCGGGTTCGTTGAACGAATGTCGGGAAAATGCCCCCGGTGCTTGCTGGGCCGTGATCAATGAACGGTTCCCGCAGCTGGTGTTCGGGTTCTATCCGAACGGCACTGACGGAGACCCGGATCAACGCTGGCGTATCATTGTTGCGTTTGTCCTGTTGCTGGTTGCTGTTGCTCCGGTATTGTTTGACAAACTGCCGCGCAAGATGATCCTGTTTTCGGCCATTTATCCGTTCTTTGGGTACTGGCTGCTTTGGGGTGGCACAATCTGGGGGCCGCTGACAGCCATTGCCGGTTTCGCGATTGCCTATATTGTCTACCGGGTTTTGGCGCCAATGGCCGGAAATCTGGTTGCGGTGATTGCCTCGATCCTGACGCCTATTGTCTGGTGGCTGTTTCTGGCGGGACCTATTGCGGGCGCGCTGGGCGATGTGGCTCCGATTGGCCTCATGGCTATCCCTTCTTCGAAGTTCGGCGGGCTGGCGTTGTCGGTTATCATCGGTGTGGCGGGGATCGCGTTGTCCTTCCCTATCGGGGTATTGCTCGCGCTTGGTCGCCAGTCGAACCTCTTCATCATCAAAACCCTTTCGGTGGCGTATATCGAGTTTATCCGCGGTGTACCGCTGATTACCCTGCTGTTCGTGGCGTCGGTTCTGCTGAACTACTTCCTGCCGCCGGGCACCAACTTCGATATCATCCTGCGTGTGGTTATCATGGTGACGCTGTTCTCTGCCGCCTATATGGCCGAGGTCATCCGTGGCGGCCTCGCTGCCTTGCCGCGCGGCCAGTATGAAGCGGCCGACGCGCTCGGTCTGGATTACTGGAAGGCCAACCGGTTGATTATCATGCCGCAGGCACTGAAAATCGCGATTCCCGGAATTGTGGGAACGTTTATCGGCCTGTTCAAGGATACAACGCTTGTGTCCATCATCGGTCTCATGGACCCTCTGGCGCTGACAAATGCAATTCGCGCCGACCAAGACTGGAACGGTATCGTATGGGAACTCTACCTGTTCGTTGCCCTTATGTTCTGGGTCTTCACCTTCTTCATGTCCCGATATTCGATGTATCTGGAGCGCAAACTCCAGACCGGACACTAATCAGGAGCTATAAGTAAAATGTCTACATCTACTCAAAAAGCCGCCGACAACTCGGCCCTGGAAGTGTCCGACGAGGTTGCGATCCAGATCACCGATATGAATAAATGGTACGGGGCGTTCCACGTTCTGCGTGACATCAACCTGACCGTTTACCGTGGCGAGCGTATCGTTATCGCCGGACCTTCCGGCTCCGGCAAATCGACGCTGATCCGCTGTATCAACCGTTTGGAAGAACACCAGAAGGGCGACATCATCGTGGACGGGACCGAGCTGACCTCGGACCTGAAAAACATCGACAAGATCCGCCGCGAGGTGGGGATGGTGTTCCAGCACTTCAATCTGTTCCCGCACCTGACCATTCTGGAGAATTGCACGCTGGCCCCGATCTGGGTGCGTAAAACGCCCAAGAAAGAGGCCGAGGAAATCGCGATGCACTTCCTCGAAAAGGTGAAAATCCCCGAGCAGGCCCACAAATACCCGGGCCAGCTTTCGGGTGGTCAGCAGCAGCGTGTGGCGATTGCCCGCTCGCTGTGCATGAAGCCGCGTATCATGCTGTTCGACGAGCCGACCTCGGCGCTTGACCCGGAGATGATCTCCGAGGTTCTGGATACGATGGTCGAACTGGCCGAAGAAGGCATGACCATGCTGGTTGTGACCCACGAGATGGGCTTTGCCCGCAAGGTGGCCAACCGCGTTATCTTTATGGATGCCGGCCAGATCGTGGAGCAGAACGAACCGGAAGAGTTCTTCAACAACCCGCAGAACGAGCGGACGAAACTGTTCCTGTCCCAGATTCTGGGCCACTAAACCTTTGCCCCTTGCGGGGCAATTGAGAACTGGAAGGGCGCGACTGGCTATGCTATGTCGCGCCCAATCTCTTTTGCAGGACTGAACGCATGAATGTTTTCGCCGAAATCAACACGCTGGTGTTGGATAGTTTGAATACGCTGGTCACCGACGGTGTTTTTCCCGAAGGGCTGAACCTGTCGAATGTAGCTGTCGAACCGCCGCGTGATGCGGCGCACGGGGATATGGCAACCAATGCGGCGATGGTTCTGGCGAAACAGGCCCGCATGAAACCGCGGGACATTGCCGGGGCGTTGGCGGACAAGCTCTCTGCCGATCCGCGAGTGACGGCGGCTGATGTGGCCGGTCCGGGATTTCTGAACTTGCGGCTTGATCCGTCGGTCTGGCTGGCTGTTGTTCCGGCGGCACTTGATGCGGGCACGGACTTCGGCCGCTCGGAAATGGGCGACGGGCGCAAGGTGAATGTCGAGTTTGTATCGGCCAACCCGACCGGTCCGTTACATGTCGGGCACACACGCGGCGCTGTGTTCGGTGACGCGCTGGCCGGCCTGCTTGATTTTGCCGGCTATGATGTGACGCGCGAATACTATATCAACGACGGGGGGGCGCAGGTCGATGTGCTGGCGCGCTCGGCCTATGAACGCTATCGCGAGGCATTGGGGCAAGAGCCGAAAATTGTCGAGGGTCTGTATCCCGGCGACTATCTGATTCCCGTCGGCAAGGCTATTGCCGAAAAATACGGCGACAGCCTGCTGGACCAGCCCGAAAGTGTCTGGCTGGCGGAATTGCGGGAGTTCGCGACCGGGCAGATGATGGATATGATCCGCGCCGACCTGAAGGCGCTCGGCGTTACGATGGATGTGTTCTTCAGCGAGAAGTCGCTTTACGGCACCGGCAAGATCGAAAGCGCGCTGGCTACACTGGAGGCCAAGGGCCTGATCTATCAGGGTGTGCTGGAACCGCCGAAGGGCAAGCTGCCCGAGGATTGGGAGGCGCGCGAACAGACCTTGTTCAAGTCCACAGAGCATGGCGATGACGTGGACCGGCCGGTGAAGAAATCCGACGGCAGTTGGACCTATTTCGCGCCGGATATTGCCTATCACTATGACAAGATCCAGCGCGGCTTTGATGAGTTGATAGACGTGCTGGGCGCCGATCATGGCGGTTATGTCAAACGGATGAAGGCGGCCGTCTCGGCGCTTTCCGATGGCAAGGTGCCGCTGGATATCAAGCTGACGCAGTTGGTGAAGCTGTATAAAAACGGCGAACCGTTCAAGATGTCGAAACGGGCAGGGACATTCGTGACGCTCAAGGACGTGGTCGATCTGGTTGGGGCCGACGTCACGCGTTTTGTCATGCTGACCCGCAAGAACGATGCGCCGCTCGATTTCGATTTCGCCAAGGTGTTGGAGCAGTCCAAGGATAATCCGGTTTTCTATGTGCAATACGCGCACGCGCGCGTGACGTCGGTGCTGTCCAAGGCGGATGAGGCAGGGTTTGACGTGTCGGACGAAAACCTCGCAAAGGCCGACCTGTCGTTGCTCGGTCATGCGGCCGAAACGGGTTTGGTCAAGAAACTCGCCGAGTGGCCGCGCCTGCTGGAGGCGGCGGCAAAACACCACGAACCGCACCGGATCGCCTTCTATCTTTATGACCTTGCATCCGAGTTCCATGCCCTGCAACACCTCGGCAAGGTGGAGCCGGAACTGCGCTTTATCCAGCCGGATGCGCCCGGGCAGAGTCTCGCCCGTCTGGCCCTGATCCGTGCTGTGGCCGTTGCTATTGCCGCGGGTCTGGGTATCCTAGGGGTGACCCCGGCTAAAGAGATGCGATAGTAACAAGCACATTTTGGGGTTGGAGTAGTGGCGCGCACAATATAAAGTGTGCGTGAAAGGCTTTGAACCCGATGCAGGAATCGCAATACGAATCGACTCGTGCCGGATCGGCCCCTGTAAGGGGTGGCCGGCCTGTGACGCTTGCCGTTCGCGGAACTGGTGCGATTATCTCCGTCGGGCTGGTATTCAGCATCATTTACTGGGCGGTTTCGCTGGGCCAGCGCGATGCCAGCCAGATACCGGTTATCCGCGCGATGGAGGGTGCCGCTCGCATCGCCCCCGACGATCCCGGCGGCACTCAGGCGGCCTATCAGGGGTTGGCCGTGAACGAGGTTTTGGCGCAGGACATTTCCGAACAGGTCGAGACCGATGCAACGTTGGCTCCGGCAACTCCGGCGATCCAGCCGGAGGATCAGGCGATGAGCGCATTGCAGCCGGTCGCGCCGGCCCCCGCCGCCGAGCCGACGCGGGTTGATGCGTCCAGCATGCTGGTCGAGGTCAACCCCGATGGCACGCCGGTCGAACCCGATCCGGTGGCGGAGCCGATCGTTTCCGATGTTGCCGCCGACGGAATGGTTGCCCCGCTGCGGCGCCCGCCGAGCTTCTATGAATCCGATATCATCAACAACCTGCTGCTGGAGGTCCTGCCCGAGGAAGGCGATACCTCGCAGGAGGTGCCGGAGCCGCCGCGCCCGACGCCGCCCTATGGCAATCCCTATCTCGATCCCGGCGACGCGCTGGTGCAACTGGGCGCTTTCAACAGCCTCGAGGACGCCACCGCCGTATGGGACCGTTTCCAATCCGAAAACTCCGACATTCTCGCCGGACTGCAGCGCGTGATCGCGCCGGTCGAGGCGGGCGGACGCCTGCTTTACCAGCTGCGCGCCGCCGGATTGACGGATGTTGACCAGGCCAGGGACATTTGCGCCGCACTCGATACGCGCGGCGTGGATTGTATTCCGCTGACACAGAAAT
>JALSHL010000200.1 GCA_026982255.1 Paracoccaceae bacterium
GAAGGGCGGCGTCACGATATGGCGCAGGGTCTGCGCCAGAAAGATCGTCAAACGCCCGATGGCCGCCAGCAACCCCAGAAAGGAGCGCCCGACGGAGGCAAGAATATTCTGGAAAAAACCGAGTATCTGTATCAAGGGACCGCCCCAAACTGTCATACGATAGCACTACGCAATAGGCGCGCGCATGGCAAGCATACTCAGGCGCCGCCGGTGTAGCGCCGCGTATAGCGCCCCCCGAGCGAGGTCAGGATTTCATATCCGATGGTGCCTGCGGCCCCGGCCAGAACATCCACGGTCTGTGTTGCGTTCAGGATCTCCAGCTCCGGCGGCACTTCGGGCAATTCGGTCACATCGACGGTGATCAGGTCCATGGAAATCCGTCCGACCACGGGGCAGGGGGTCTCTCCCGCATAGAGCACGGCCTTGCCGCCCATGGCCCGTATCAGCCCGTCGGCGTAGCCTGCCGCCGCCGTCGCGATGGTCGAGGGGCGTTTGGCGATCCATGTCATGCCATAGCCGACGCCCTCGCCCGGCAGAACCGTGCGGGTCTGGATCACGGGCAGGGATAGGCGCACGACAGGGCGCGCTTCGCTGAAGGGTTCGCCGCCGTAAAGGCCGATACCCGGGCGCGTCAGGTTGAAATGATAGGGCGGGCCGAGCAGGATTCCCCCTGTTGCCGCGATGCTTTTCGGTGCGGGCAGTGCCAGCGTCATGCTGTGGAATGCCGCCAGTTGCGCCGCGTTCATCGGATGCACCGGATCGTCGGCGCAGGCCAGATGGCTCATCACCAGTTGCGGGGCCAGCGCGGGGATGTGCAGGGCAATGCCCGCCAGTTCCGCCGCCTCCATCCCCAGACGGTTCATGCCGGTATCGAGCTGCAAGCCGCAAGCCTTCGCCCCGTCGGCGATAAAGCGCGAGACCTGTTCGGCCGAGTTGAGCAGCGGGATCAGGTTGTGACCGGCAAAGGCGGCCTCGCTCCCCTTCATATATCCGGAAAACACAAAAATCCGCGGCCCCGCGCCCAGCACCTTGCGCAGGATCACCCCTTCGCTGGCCAGCGCCACGAAAAACGTCCGCACACCGGCCTTTTGCAGGGCTTTCGCTACAGGGGGGACGCCGAGACCATAGGCATCCGCCTTGACCACCGCGCCGGTCTCGCCCGCCGATTTCGCATCCAGCGCCCGCCAGTTGGCGACGAGGGCGGACAGGTCGATTGTAAGTGTTGCTCGTTCCATATGGTTTTGTTGTCCCAAGCCGGGGCGGGGTCAAGTAGTTCCGTTTGATTTATTGGCAGCAACGCAACCATGTAACAGCGTGAATCCGTTAGGGGTGGACGCTTTGTCGGTCTGCCTTCTGTTTTCGGCACCCCATTCGGGCTGTTCCATCGGGTGAGGTGCTTGAAAAAAGCGGTGACAGATACAGCGCAAATTACAGCGCCGGAAGAACGCAGCGTCAAAATACGCGGTCTGGAGTAAAAGCAAAAAGCCGGAGCGGGTTGCCGCTCCGGCTATATCAGGGGCAGAAAAAGCCGGGATCAGTTCATAACATCTGTCCAGAGGCTCGCACGGCGCGGCAACCACGGCAGCCCGACAATACCCGCATTAACCAGTTCGGCCCTGCTGCCGGCACCGAACATATAGCGGACGCCGAGGTTGACCGAGGTCTCGTTGCCATAGTCGGGATCGTTTATTGCATCATATGACGCATACCGCACCCCGTAGGTAATGGCGAGGTTGCCCGAAGAGCCAACGGTGGTTTCGCCGGACAGCGCAACCGTCCACCAGTCGCCCGGTTCGTCGGAATCCTCGTAGTAGCTGTTGCCGCCGTATTCGGCCTCGCCGATGACGGTTGTCCGGTCGCTCCAGGCGTAGGATGCTCCGATGCGTCCGAAAGTGGCTTCACGAAAGCCGCCGCTGGCGGTTGTCGCCTTCTCGGGATTGTCGCCGTAGCCTGCCTGTGCGAACAGGGTAAGCCTGTCATTGACCGCGTGGACCGCTTCCAGACCTGCATAAGCCACATTGTAGCTGAAGGCGGAAGTGAACGGATCTGTCGGGGCGGTGCCGTATCCGGCGAAACCGCCCAGCTTGCTCGAGGAGCCCACATCGAACAAAAGATGGATGCCGGCCTCCGATTGTGGTCCGGGGGTGACGTCAAAAGGCGAGTTGGCGATGCCTGAGTCATAACTGTCCGTGCGATAATTCCCTTCGAGAACGGCCGTGGCATTCCCGAAAGTGAAAGCAAAGGCGCCGGACACTGTGCCGGAGTTGCTTTCCTGGCTTTCGACATCGTTGGGATTGAGGCCCAGGTTATTGCCGTATTCGGCGCCGATATATCCGACGCTCTGGGCGGAAACCGAACTCGCGAAGGCAAGAAACAGGGCGACGGAGATATTCAAAGTATTGGATTGCATCGTTGGCATCCTTTCTGCGCGCTACACTATATAATCTACTCCCACAATCCATGGCACATACAGGTAACCCTGTCAAGATTTTCACCGTTTACCGGATATTCACGCTTCAACTTTCGTTTATGCTCCGTGGAGGCCAGGGTATCCCCGGTTTCGACCAAAGTTATATATGCTGCCGGATGTAAACCGTTCTGACAAAGTGCGGTTCATGCAGGTCGATATCAGGGTGCCCGCAGGACATCAGCCGAAATCCCCGCCGCCCTGTTGATAGGGTTTGACCAGATTGCCGAAGCGGGTGAACTGGCCCTCGAAGGACAGCTCGATATGGCCGATAGGGCCGTGGCGCTGCTTGCCGATGATGACTTCGGCCTTGCCGTGCAGGGCGGCCATTTCCTCTTGCCAGGCCATCATTTTCTCGACCTCGTGGTCGCCCGGTTTCTCGCGTTCCTTGTAGTATTCCTCGCGGTAGACGAACATCACCACATCGGCGTCCTGCTCGATGGAGCCGGACTCGCGCAGGTCCGACAGTTGCGGGCGCTTGTCGTCGCGGCTTTCGACCTGACGCGACAGCTGCGACAGGGCGATGACCGGAATGTTCAGCTCCTTCGCGATGGCTTTCAGGCCCTGCGTGATCTCGGAAACCTCGTTGACGCGGCTGTCCTTGGCGCTGGCGGGGCGGACCAGTTGCAGGTAGTCGACCATCAGCACATCCAGCCCGTGCTGGCGTTTGAGGCGCCGTGCGCGTGCCGCCAGCGTGGAAATCGGCAGGGCCGGGGTGTCGTCGATATAGAGCGGGCAGCGCTCCAGATCCTTGGCGGCCTCGATAAAGCGGCGGAATTCTTCCTCGGACATGTCGCCGCGCCGGATCTGTTCCGACGGGATTTCCGCCGCCTCCGACAGGATCCGCGCCGCCAGCTGTTCCGAGGACATCTCCAGCGAATAGAAACCGACCACACCGCCCTGGACCGTTCCTTCGGTGCCGTCGGGACGGATGCCCTTTTTATACGCTTTGGCAATATTGAAGGCGATGTTCGTCGCCAGCGAGGTTTTCCCCATCGAGGGACGGCCTGCCAGAATAATCAGGTCCGACGGGTGCAGCCCGCCCAGTTTCTTGTCCATGTCGATCAGGCCGGTGGAAATACCGGACATGCCGCCTTCGCGCAGATAGGCGGCATTGGCGACATCGACGGCCTGTTTCAGCGCGGACAGGAAGCTCTGGAAACCGCTGTCCACCTGTCCGGCCTCGCCAAGCTGGTAGAGCTTCTGTTCCGCATCGACGATCTGCTCCTTCGGCTCGCTGTCCACATCCACCGCCGCCGCCTTGGCCGCGATTTCCTGTCCGATGGCAATCAGGTCGCGCCGGATGGCCAGATCGTAGATCATCTGCGCGTAATCCTTGGCCGCGAAGATCGAGATCGACGCCCCCGCCAGACGCACCAGATAGGCCGGACCGCCGAGTTCTTTCAGACCCTCGTCGTCCTCCATGAATGCCTTGATGGTCACGGGCGAGGCCAGCGCGTTTTTCTGGATGCGGTTCGAGATCACCTCGAAAATGCGGCCATGCACGGGATCGTAAAAATGCGAGGCGTTCACGATCGAGGTTACGCGGTCGAATACGTCGTTGTTGACCAGCAGCGCGCCGAGCAGTGCCTGTTCCGCCTCGATATTATGGGGCAGGGCCTGTGCCTCTGCTTCCATATCCATGTTCCCGTCTGCCATGAGTCGCTCCCTCCGGTTCCGCTTATACACCAGGCGCGGGGTATCCACAGGATGTTAATTGCGGGGATAACTGCTGTTTTGTTATCCGGGTTTTATCGGTGGGGCATAGGCTTCCGGTGCAATTTCTGCCGGATATGACCATGGTTATATATAGCTTTTCCGGCCGGAATGACATGCAGGGAGCAGTTTCAACCCAGACAAATGGAGCCGATATGACCAAACTTGTTTCCGCTGCTTTCCTCCTTCTCGCACTGGCAGCCTGTGCCCAGCAATATACGCAGGAACCGGCCTATGGTCGCCCGTATTCTTCGCACGAGGCAAACGAGGGGAACGAAGCCAATGAATACGGCGGCTGGTGATTCAGTCGCCGGATTGTAATGATTGCGCCTCGCGGATTGCTATTCGCGGGGCGCGAGGCCGAGCCGGCCGGCCAGCAGGCGATACATGGCAATCGCGCCCAGTGTGCCGATGGTGGCACCGATAATCACGTCGGCCAGATAGTGCGCCTCCAGCGGCATACGGCTGTAACCGGCCAGAATCGCCAGCGCGAAACCGATATAGCGCGTTTTCGGATAGACCAGCGCCACCGCCGCCGCCATGGCAAAGGCGGTTGTGGTGTGGCCGGACGGCCAGCTGGCATATTCGGAGGCAAAGGACAGCGGGTCGAAACCCCGTGGCCCTTCGGTTTCGAAGAGATAGGGGCGGGCGCGCCCGACCAGTCCCTTGATCACCATGATAAATGCCCCCGAGGCAAAAACAGAGGCAAAGATATAGACACCTTTGCGTCCCGTCGTGCGCCAGCCCGTATTTTCCGGTTTCAGGCGTGCCATTCCGAAACCGGCCAGCATCATCAGGATCGTCACCACGGCCATCCAGGAAGAATCGCCGAGAAAGGTGATCCGTTTCCAGATTGCAATGGTATCGGGATCGGTTACCCGCGTCAGGTAATACACCCGCTCGTCCAGCAGCGCGAAGCTGATCATCGACAGGACAAAGCCGAGAGCGGCGTATTTTGCGACTGGCAGGTTTTTCATATGTGTATCCCCGAAAGAAAAGGCCGCATGCAATCTGCACGCGGCCCTTTTGTATTGCAAGCGTTACCGGTGGTTAAACCTCCGGCTGCTCCTCGTTTTCGGCGGCCGCATCCTCGATCGGCTCTTCCGAAGCGAGCAACTCGTCGTCTTCCGAGGCGGCTGCGCCGATATCGTCGAACAGTTCGGCGATCTCGAATTCCGCTTCGGCCTCGGCTTCGGCGGCAAGCTCGGCAATGGATTTGCCCGATGCCTGCAGCTCGGCTTCCTCGGCGGAACGGGCTACGTTGATAACGATGGTCACGTCAACCTCGGGGTGCAGGACCACACGCATGTTGTGCAGGCCCAGTTCCTTGATCGGCTTTTCCAGAACGATCTGCTTGCGATCGACGGTGAAACCTTCGGCCGTCGCCACTTCGGCGGCGTCGCGGTTGGTTACGGAACCGTAAAGCGAACCGGAGTCGGAGGCGGAGCGAATCACGATGAACTGCTGTCCGTCGAGTTTTTCGGCCAGTGCCTCGGCCTCTTTCCGGGTTTCGAGGTTGCGTGCTTCGAGCTGCGCACGCTGTGCCTCGAACTGCTCCAGATTGGCCTTGGTCGCACGAAGCGCCTTGCCCTGCGGCATCAGGTAGTTGCGTGCGAAACCGGGCTTGACGTTGACCACGTCACCCATCTGGCCCAGCTTGGCCACGCGTTCGAGAAGAACTACTTCCATGGTCTTTCTCCTTACTTCACAGCGTAGGGCAGCAGGGCGAGGAAGCGGGCGCGTTTGATGGCACGGGCCAGTTCACGCTGCTTTTTCGCGGATACCGCGGTGATACGGGACGGAACGATTTTGCCGCGCTCGGAAATATAGCGCTGCAGCAGTTTCACGTCTTTGTAGTCGATTTTCGGTGCGTTATCGCCCGAGAAAGGACATGTCTTGCGACGGCGGAAAAACGGTTTGTTTGCCATTGTTTAAGGTCCTTTCCTAATCGCGGCGCGGACGGCGCGGGCGCTCGTCACGGCTGTTTTTGGCCTGCACGACGGCCGAGGGGCCCTCTTCGTGCTCGTCCACCTTGATGGTCATGATGCGCATCACGTCGTCATGCAGACGCATCAGGCGCTCCATCTCCTGCACGGCGGCAGAGGGGGCGTCGGATTTCATGAAGGCATAGTGGCCCTTGCGGTTCTTGTTGATCTTGTAGGCCATCGTTTTGAGGCCCCAGTATTCCGTATCGACGACCTTGCCGCCGTTGTCGGAAAGGATAGCGCCGAAGTGCTCGATCAGGCCTTCGGCTTGGGCGTTGGACAAGTCCTGACGCGCAATAAATACGTGCTCGTAGAGCGCCATATCATTCACCTTTTTTCAGACGTGCTTCAAAATGCGGGAGGCTACCCTCCGACCCCGCATACGAGAGGCCACGCGTTAAATGGTTCTCGGAGGAATGGGGCCTTATAGCGGCACGGGCGGGGATTGCAAGGGCAAAGACCCTACCTGTTGGCGCCGGTCAACCGCGCGAAAAAACCTGCCTTTACCGGTTCGGGCGCGGGGGGCAACGGATCCGGTTGTATCCGGCTGATGATCCGGCGGGGCAATATCGGCGCGCCGCCCCAGCCGCAGGATGATCCCATATTGCGCGGGTCGAACACCTTGATAAATGTCGGGGCATCCTTGTCATCCACATAGATCGCGCCGCTGCAATGGCGGTCATGCCCCGAATTGACGAGGGTTTCCAGCGCCGCGACCTCCTCCGCCAGCGCCGCGCCCTCCAGCGGGGATTCCGGCGCATCGCCCTCGGGGTCGAACACGAACCAGTCGCCGGAAGCGCGCAGGTAATCCCAGAGCGCGGCCACTTCCTCCCAGCGCAACAGCCCTTTGGCGGGGCCGAGATAGGCCCGCCAGAAGGCGGTGTCGGGGTAGGGGGCTGCCTGGTTCATACGGCCATGATGGCCGCTCGTCGCGATGTTTGCAAGGATTCCGCATTCCCTCCGCGCATTGCGGTTGTCTCGCATCGGTGCGCACTCTAAAATGCCGAAAAAACAGAACGAGGATTCCATGACAAAAGCCTTCGTATTCCCGGGACAAGGGGCGCAATCCATCGGTATGGGCAAGGCCTTCGCCGATGCCTATCCCGCCGCCAAAGCCGTTTTCGACGAGGTGGACGAGGCCCTCGGGCAGAACCTCTCCGGTCTGATCTGGGACGGGGACATCGAGGAACTGACCCTGACGGAAAACGCCCAGCCGGCGCTGATGGCGACCTCGATGGCGGGTATGGCCGCGCTTAATGCCGAAGGGGTGACGGTGGCGGATGCGGCCTATGTTGCCGGTCACAGCCTGGGGGAATATTCCGCGCTTTGTGCGGCCGGTTCGCTGACCCTCGCCGACACCGCGCGTCTGTTGAAAGTCCGTGGCAAGGCCATGCAGGAGGCCGTGCCGGTCGGCGTCGGGGCCATGGCCGCGATCCTCGGTCTGGATTTCGAACAGGTCGAGGAAATCGCCGGACGGGCGGCCGAGGACGGTATTTGTCAGGCAGCCAACGACAACGACCCCTCGCAGGTGGTGGTTTCCGGCCACAAGGCTGCCGTCGAGCGTGCCATCGCGCTGGCGAAGGAGGCCGGTGCGAAGCGGGCTATCCTGCTGCCGGTCAGCGCACCCTTCCATTGCAAGCTGATGGAGCCGGCCGCCGAGGCCATGGCGCAGGCGCTGGCCGAAGTGCAGATGAAACGCCCCGCCGTGCCCGTCGTGGTCAACGTGCGGGCCGAAGGCGAATCCGACCCCGCCATGTTGCGGAACTTCCTTGTGGAGCAGGTCACCGGCTCTGTTCGCTGGCGTGAAAGCGTGTTGTGGATGGCGGAACAGGGCGTCACCGAAATCTGGGAGATTGGCGCCGGCAAGGCCCTGTCCGGCATGATCCGCCGCATCGATCGTTCCATCGCCACCAAGGCCATCAACGACCCCGACGGCGCCAAAGCCGCAGCAGGAGAAGCATAATGTTCGACCTTACCGGAAAAACCGCCCTCGTCACCGGTGCCTCGGGCGGTATCGGCGGTGCCATCGCCCGCGCACTGCACGCACAGGGGGCCACGGTTGCCCTGTCCGGCACCCGCGTTGATCCGCTCAACGAACTGGCCGCCGAACTGGGCGAGCGCGCCCATGTCACCCCTTGCAACCTGTCGGACCGCGAGGCCGTCAAGGCGCTCCCCGCGCAGGCGATCGAGGCCATGGGCGGGCTGGATATTCTGGTCAACAACGCCGGCGTGACCAAGGACAACCTGTTCATGCGCCTGAAGGACGAGGAATGGGATTCGGTGCTGGAGATCAACCTGACCTCCACCATGCTGCTGATGCGCGCGGTCATGCGCCCGATGATGAAGGCGCGCTGGGGCCGGATCATCAATATTTCAAGCATCGTCGGCGTGACAGGCAATCCGGGGCAGGCGAATTACGCGGCCTCCAAGGCCGGTGTGATCGGCATGGGCAAATCCGTGGCGCACGAGGTTGCCACGCGCGGGATCACCGTCAATGCCATTGCGCCGGGCTTCATTACCACGGCGATGACCGACAAGCTGACCGACGAGCAGAAGGCGGCGCTACTGACCGGCGTGCCGATGGGGCGGATGGGAACTTCGGAAGAAATCGCGGCGGCGGCAGTCTATCTTGCGGCGCCCGAAGCCGGATATGTCACCGGCCAGACCCTGCATGTAAACGGCGGCATGGCCATGTTCTGAGTGAGTGCCGCACGCGGGAAACAGGTTCCGCGTGCGGCATTTGTATCAGGCGGCTGCCGTATGCAGGCGTTTGGCGAACAACTGCCCGCCGGTCAGCCGGTGTGCGTTCTTGGCCACAGCCAGCACAGCCAGATCCACCAGGGGTTCCAGCAGGATCACCAGCATGTAGGCCGCGCCGAAGCTGGCGACCTGTGCGAGGTTCTCTGCCCCCAGCCCCTGACCGTAAAGCGCCCAGAAAGCAACCCAGCTGACGATACCGCCCTGAAACGCCACCGAGAGTGCCAGCGCCTGTTTGTAGGTTACGTCGCGATAGGCCGTGGCTGCAGGAATGATCCGTTTGGCCAGCAGGCTCATGGCGTAGAGCGGCACCAGCAATGTGGTAACGTTGATCCCGTATTGCGGCAGGTCGGCCGGTGCGAAAAACAGCCCCTGGATCAGCAGCCCCGAGGCCAGGCCGATCATGGCTGCCGGTGCCCCGAACAGCAGGAACAGGGTCGAGCCGAGGATCATATGCACCTCGGACACGCCGACGGGGTGGTGCGGGAAAATCTGGAAAAAGCTGAATACCAGCGCGGTGGTCACCACCGTGCGCGCGGCCAGAACAGCCACGCCGTTTTCCGCGACGAAATCGCGGGCCAGCTTGGCGGTCAGCGCCAGCGCGCCGGTTGCGGTGACAGCACCCAGTGCCATTTTCGCGCCTTCTACGACGCCCGGTTCGATATGCATAATGCGCATCCTTTTGTTACACCGCGGCACTCTCCCCGTGCCTACGGTTGTGGAATCAGACATCGGGACGGAAGGGCGCAAGCCCGGCATCGCCCGCCGCAATGCCAACGTGACAGCCTCCGGCCGGTCTCCGGACTTGTGTGCGGTCCTGCGACCGGATGAACCGCCTTCCCGCGCTCGCGCGCAGTGGCATCGTGGTCCATCGCAACACACCTACCGTTGCGGGGGCAGTGCCGGACTTGTGAAAACACGCACCGGCTTCCCGTTTACCCTGCCGGTTTCGCGGCAGGCACCAAAAGCTTCCTGTGTGGTAAGGTTTCCGTGCGGGGGCTGTCAACGAAATTCGCGTTCCGGCGTTGCGAAACCGGTTTCCATACTTATGTTCCGGACAGGTGAACGTGAATATGTCGAAACCATTTGCCAAAGCCTACGATTGTGCTATAGCGCGCCCCAAGTGATTGCCGGAGGCCCTGCCTGCGGCGCGCTTGCCGTAACGGCAACAAACCGCGCCACCTGGAAACGGGCCGCAGGAATACTCTAACGGGCCAGCAACGGCCCACAAAAAACCGAGGATGAAAACATGAGCGACATCGCAGACCGCGTAAAGAAAATTGTTGTCGAGCACCTGAGCGTTGACGAAGCCAAAGTAACCGAATCCGCTTCGTTCATCGACGATCTGGGCGCCGACAGCCTCGACACCGTGGAACTGGTTATGGCCTTCGAAGAAGAGTTCGGCATCGAGATCCCCGATGACGCGGCCGAAACCATCCAGTCCTTTGGCGATGCGGTCAAGTTCATCACCGAGAACTCCTGATTTTTCTGCTATCCGCAGGAATGTGAACGGCGTCCCCCGCGGGCGCCGTTTTTTTGTGCCGTCCGGCCGCCTATTTGATCTGGAACAAGGCTTGAGTAATTTAGTCAGGATATCGAGGCGCAAACTTACATTTTCGAGGACTCATCATGACCCGACCGACCATCAACTATTTCTCGGATGTCCTGTGCATCTGGTCCTACATCTCGCAAATCCGGCTGGAACAACTGGCCCGCGAATACGAAGGGCGCATTGATATCAATGAACAATTTGTCTCGGTCTTTCCCGACGCGCGCACCAAGACAGCCGCAACGTGGAAGGACAAGGGCGGCTACGAATCCATGAACAAACTGTTCCAGCGTCTGTCGCGCAAATACGACCACATCACCGTGCATCCGGACGTCTGGACCGTGACGCAGCCGCTGACCTCCACGGTGGTTCACCAGACACTGAAGGCGTTCCAGGCGGCAGGGCTGGAGGATGGGGACGCCGGTCTGCCCTATATCGAAACCCTCGGCGCCCGCGCCATCAAGCGTTTCCGCGAGGCGTTTTTCGCCGAGGCCCGCGATATTTCCAACTGGGAAGTACAGGCGGAACTGGCCGAACAGATCGGCGTTGACCCCTCCCGAATCGAGGCCAAACGCCGTTCCGGCGAGGCGGCGGCGTTGCTGGACGCAGACCTGAAACATGCGGAATCTCTTGGTGTAAAAGGCAGCCCGACTTTCGTGATGAACGAAGGGCGGCAGGTGTTGTATGGCAACGTCGGCTACAAGCTGATCCAGGCCAATGTCGAGGAGCTTTTCCGTGAACCGGGCGAGGATGCGGCCAGCTGGTGTTAGGGTGTGATCTCATAACCCCCACCCCGCGCCGCCAGCCCGAATATCGTGAATATCAACAGCTCGCACTGCGGTGCGGGGTTTATAGGTCTGCGGTCTACGCCCGCGTAGTCACAATCTCGATTTCTCCTTCCAGGGTGCGATGCACGGGGCAGCGGTCGGCGACCTGCATCAGGCGTTCGATCTGGGCGTCGTCCAGATTTCCCTCCAGCGTGATGATACGGCGGAACTGGTCTATTTTGTGGTCGCCGCCCGCGCAATGGTCGCAGTCGGTGGCGTGGATCTTGTCGTGGGTGACATCGACGCTGACATGTTCCAGCGGCCATTTCTTGCGTCGCGCATACATGCGGATGGTCATGGAGGTGCAGGC
This sequence comes from Paracoccaceae bacterium, assembly GCA_026982255.1. Lineage (GTDB taxonomy): Bacteria > Pseudomonadota > Alphaproteobacteria > Rhodobacterales > Rhodobacteraceae > NORP23. The sequence goes on from JALSHL010000200.1 coordinate 11,612, forward strand.
GCCAAGCCCCGCCGAGACCAGTTGATAGGGGGACAGGCCGGTATCGGTGCCGCCGTAGGCCTCCGGCTCGTCGGCGAGCAGGTGGTGTTTCGGGCCGGCGCTGATGTCCTGCTTGAATCCTTCGGGGTCGGCCTCGGATACGCGCACGATCCCCTCCGGCGCGCCGACCGGCGCGGCGGGTTTCGCCAGTTTCAGGTATCGCGTCGCCCATGTGGCGATCAGGTTGGCGGCATATTCGGCATCGGCCGGTTTGCTCAGCAGATGGTCTGCATTGTCCAGCGTGACGAAGCTTTTGGGATGGCGCGCGGCCATGAAAATCTCGGCGGCGTTGTCTATGCCGACTGTCTGGTCGACGGGGGAGTGCAGGATCAGCAGCGCTTTTTTCATGCTGTGGATCGCGGGTTCCAGTTCGATGCTGGAGATGTCGTCGAGGAACTCTTTTTTGATGGTAAAGCCACGTCCGGCAAGGCTGACTTCGGCCTCTCCCTTTTCGCGGATTTCGTCCAGATGACAGCCGAAGTTGGCGGCGACATGGGCCGGGTCCGAAGGCGCGCCGATGGTGACCACCGCCTTGGCGCTGTCGATTTCTTTTGCGACCTTGAGGATCGCCGCACCACCGAGCGAATGCCCGATCAGCAAACCTACGGGATGACCGATGGAGGCCATATGGTCGGCCGCCAGTTTCAGGTCCTCGACGTTCGAGGTGAAATGGGTGTTGGCGAATTCGCCCCCCGAATGGCCAAGGCCGGTAAAGTCGAAACGCAGCACGCCGATGCCCACCGAGGCGAGTCGTTGCGAGATGCGTTTGGCCGCCAGAATATCCTTGGAGCAGGTAAAGCAATGCGCAAAAATCGCGGTGGCGAGGATGGGGCCGTCGGGCTTGTCGAACAGGGCGGCCAGCTCGTCGCCCGCGTGGCCCTTGAAGGTGAGTTTTTCGCTTGGCATGGGAAAATTCCTTTGTCGTTTCCCTGAACTTAGGGGCTGCGTCACAAAGCGCAAGCGGGCAGGGCGGGAAATACCCGAATGTGATGCAGCGCGATCTTGCGCGAGGGCTTGCAATGGGTGCGCAGGGGGTAAAATATACGCCGCATGAACCCGTTCGCCCGCATTTGCCAGACAAGATTGCCGTTTACCCCGTGGATGGCCGAAAAAACCCGCCGCCTGCCGGGGATCCAGCCGGTGGCTGCCGGCGAATGGCTGTTGCGGGACGAGGTGTTTGCGCAGCAGATGGCCTATCGCGATCATCTGCTGGCGACGCGCCGTGAAGCGGTGTTTCGCGCTGCTCCCGAAAGTCTGCCCGCACAACAGGAGTTGCTGGAACTGGTGTTGGCGGAACTGGACACGGGTTACGATATCAACGGGCGTTGCGTGCGGCGGCCCGACGGTATTTCGGTGGAAACCGGTGATGATGCGCCCGTCGTCGATGCGGCCCGTCTGGTGCAGGAGGATCTGCTGATCCTCGAGGAGCGGCAGGAATACGCGCTGACGGCGGCGGTGCTGTGCTTCCCCGCAAGCTGGACGCTGGAGGAGAAATTCCTCCGCGGGTTGGTCGGTATTCATGGTCCCGTGGACGAATACGACGCTGACATGGCCAAACGGGTAGGGCGGATGTTTACGGCTATCCGGCCCGAACAGCCCCTTTGGCGCGCCAATTTTCTGCGCTACGATGATCCCGACCTGCACCAGCCCCGTCGCGAAGGGGACGAGCGGACGCTTTCCGGAAACGGAGGATTCGTCCGTGTCGAGCGCCAGACCCTGCGCAAGCTGCCCGCAAGCGATGCGGTGGTATTCGGAATCCATACCTATGTGGTGGCGCTGGATGCTCTCGAGGTTGCGGAGCGGGACGGGTTGCAACGGACGCCGGCAGAACGTTGACAGAATGTCGCGCCGCCCTTTACATTTCTTAGAATAGTTCTAACTCTATCCCAGACAATCATTTCAAACAGGAGAGACAACCATGTCCTTGCATCTCGGCGATACCGCCCCGAATTTCACTGCCGACACCACACAGGGGGAAATTACCCTGCATGACTGGAGCGGCGACTCCTGGGTGTTTTTCTTCAGCCATCCGGCCGATTTTACCCCGATCTGCACCACTGAAATGGGTATGACAGCCAAACACGCCGCCGATTTTGCCGCGCGCAATGTCAAACCGCTCGGCCTGTCCACCGACACGGTCGAGGAGCACCTGAAATGGGTGGGGGATGTTGACGAGACCCAGAATACCGAAGTGAACTTCCCGATCGTCGCCGATCCCGACCTGAAGGTCGCCAAGGCCTATGACATGATTCATCCTGACGCCAGCACCACGGCCACAGTGCGTTCGGTGTTCATTATCGATCCGGACAACAAGATCCGTCTGACCATGACCTATCCGATGAACGTCGGCCGCAACTTCGACGAGATTATCCGCGTGATCGACGCGCTGCAAACGGCCGATGAAAAAGGCGTGGCCCTTCCGGCCAACTGGCGTCCGGGCAACGAGGCCATCGTGCCGCTCAACGTCACCACCGAGGACGCGCAGGCCAAATATCCGGACCTGAAAGTCCTGAAACCCTATCTGCGGGTTACAAAAGACTACTGATATATCGGCAATCCAATAAAAAAGGGCCTCCATTACGGAGGCCCTTTTGTCGCCGGCGGGTAATTCCTAGCAGGAGTAATACATACCGAATTCAACGGGATGCGGTGTGTGTTCCATGGTATAGACCTCTTCCCATTTCAATTCCATGTATCCCTCGATCTGGTCCTTGGTAAAGACGTTGCCTTCCAGCAGGAAGTCCATGTCTTTTTCCAGCTCTTCCAGAGCTTCGCGCAGGGATGCGCAGACGGTGGGGATGCCGGCCAGTTCTTCGGGCGGCAGGTCGTAAAGGTCCTTGTCCGAGGCCTCGCCCGGGTCGATCTTGTTCTTGATGCCGTCCAGACCGGCCATCAGCAGTGCGGAGAAAGCCAGATAGGGGTTGGCCGTCGGATCGGGGAAGCGGGCCTCGACACGTTTTGCCTTCGGGCTTTCGGCCCACGGGATACGGACGCAGCCCGAACGGTTACGGGCGGAATAGGCACGCAGAACCGGTGCCTCGAAGC
>JALSHL010000201.1 GCA_026982255.1 Paracoccaceae bacterium
TCGGCCCAGTAGGTTTGCAGACGCAGGATGATTTCCTGAAAGCTGCGGGGTTTGGCGGGTTTGGTCATGGGTGGCCTCGACGCGGTTTGCGGTTGTGCCCCTCAATAGGGAAATGCGGGGGGGGGGTCAATTGCGCGTGGTGGTCGCGGTCGGAATATTGGCGCACGATCCGGTCATAATTTCTTCTTTGCCCAAATACTCCTGCGCGCGGGCGGGCCTATACGCCGAGGCGCACGACCTCGCGCACCAGCAGTTCCAGATCGGCCTCTGTTGTCCGGTGGTTTGTCAGGTTCACCCGTATCACCGTTCTGCCATCCAGAACCGTGGTCGAGGGGGCGGCAATGCCCTGTTGTTGCAGTGCTGCCACGATGTCCTCGGCGTTGGCTCTCCTGTGGCTGAAACAGACGATGTTGAGGGAAACGGGGGGGACGAGGGTCAGGGACGGCTCGGCCTCGACCAGCGCGGCGAGGGTTTGCGCCTGTGCCACGTTGCGCTCCATGGCGCTGGCGAGGGCCTCGGTGCCGTGGGCGGTGAATTGCGCCCAGATTTTGAAGGCACGGTTGCCGCGCGACAGTTCGGGGCCGTATTCGACCGGCCACGGATTTCCGGCAGCCAGCGCGCGGCCCTGTTTCAGGTAGTCGGGGCGCAGGGTGAAGGCGGCGCGGTGGGACTCGCCGTCGCGGATCAGGACGAAACCGGCGTCGTAGTTCACATGCAGCCATTTGTGGAAATCGAAGGCGATGGAGTCGGCGCGGGTGATGCCGTTCAGGCGGTGGCGCAGGGTGTCGGAAAGGATGGCGCTGACGCCGAAGGCTCCGTCAACATGGAACCAGAGGGTTTCGCGGGCGGCGATAGTGGCGATGGTGTCGAGCGGGTCGATGGCGCCGGTGTTCACCGTGCCCGCCGTGCCCGCGACGAAGAACGGTGTCAGGCCGGCGGCGCGGTCGGCGTCAATAGCGCTTTGCAGGGCGGCGGGGTCCATGCGGAAGCTGTCGTCGACGGGGATCAGGCGCAGCGCGTCGGTGCCGAGGCCGAGGATGTCGAAGGCCCGTGCGATGCAGCCGTGCGCCTGCTCCGAGGTATAGCCGACCAGCCCCTGCCCTGCCCCCGTCTTGCGGCTGGCAAAACCCGAGCGGCGGTCGCGGGCGGTTTTGACGGCAACGATCGTGGCCAGCGAGGTGCCCGAGACGATCAGGCCGCTGGCGGTTTCGGGAAAATCGAACATCCCGCGCACCCACGCGGTGATCTGTTTTTCGACATAGACCGCGCCGTGGTCGCGCCCGCCGAGGTTGGCGTTCATGGCACCGGCGGCGATATCCGCGACAAGGCCCGTGGGCGTGCCGGCACCGTGGACCCAGCCGAAAAACCGCGGGTGGGTGTTGCCGACGCCGTAGGGCAGCATCGCGGCGAGGGTCTCGAACGCCGCGCCGCCCTTGCGGGGCAGCGGCGCGGTGAAGCGCTGTTTCAGGTCCTCCGGCAGGGGTTGCCACACGGGGCCGTCAGCGGCGTTTTGCAGCCTGTCGAGCGCGGCGTCGAGCATTTTGTGGGCCTCGGCGCGAAAGGCCGGCCAGTCTTCGGGATCGAGCGGACCGGCCATCAGCCGCGCCAGAAGGCGATGGTGAACAGGACGTAGACCGACAGCAGTTCGAGTCGGCCGATCAGCATGGTAAAGCTCAGCACCCATTTCGCACTGTCCGGCAGACCGGCGAAGTTGCCTGACGGGCCGATCTCGGGACCGAGGCCCGGGCCGATATTGGCAAGCGCCGTGGCCGCGCCGGAGATGGCGGTGATCGGGTCGAGGCCGAGCAGGCTGAGGATGACCGTGACGGTGGCCAGTGTCAGCATGAAGGCCACAAAGAACGCCATGACCGAGCCGAGCAGGTCGTCGCCCACAGGGCGGCCCTGATAGCGGGTGATGAACACGCCGTTCGGGCTGTGGATTTTCTGGATCTGGCTTTTGATCGCGGCGACCAGCAGCTGATAGCGGAAGATTTTGACCGAGCAGCAAGTGGAACCGGCGCAACCGCCGACCAGTCCCATCAGGAAGAACAGCACCACGGGAAAAGCGCCCCAGAGACCGTAATCCTCGCTCGAAAAACCGGTGCCCGAGAGGATCGAGGCAACGTTGAACAGGGATTCGCGGATGGATTCCTCCAGCGGGGCGCCCTCGTCGAAAATGCGGAACAGGGCGACGACGACGACCAGAGCGGCGGCGAGGGCCAGAAAGG
>JALSHL010000202.1 GCA_026982255.1 Paracoccaceae bacterium
TCACCAGAACCGCCCGCTCGTCGAAGGCAACGCAACTCGCATGGATCGTTTCGGTCGGGGTCATATCGGCAGTGTAACGGTAAAACGCGCGCCGGTGCGGGTGGTTCCGTCTTCGGCATAAATATTCTCGGCCCAGACCTTGCCGCCATGCGCATCGACAATCTGGCGGGAGATTGCCAGCCCGAGGCCGGAGTTGTTCCCGAATTCCTGTTTCGGGCGGCTGGAATAGAAGCGTTTGAAAATATCCTTGAGGTTCTCCTCGGGAATGCCGGGTCCGGTGTCCTCCACCAGCACGCGGGCCTGTTCGCCGTCGCGGGCCAGGGTTACCGTGACCTGTCCGCCCCCGGGCACAAAGGACACCGCGTTGGTCACCAGATTGACAAACACCTGCGCCAGCCGGTTTTCCAGCCCGTGGATTTCCAGCGGGCTCTGCGGCAGGCGGGTCACGACCCGCACGTCCTGTTTTTGCGCCAGTTCGTTCTGGTAATCGCAAATGTTTTTCAACAGGGCGCCGAGGTCGATGACCTCCATCTCGTCCTTGGCCAGTTCCGCATCCAGCCGCGAGGCATTGGAAATATCGGTTACCAGCCGGTCCATGCGGCGCACGTCGTCGCGGATCACATCGAGCAGCTTTTTCCGGTCCGCGTCGGTTCTGGCGTAATCCATACTCTCCACCGCCGACCCCAGAGAGGTCAGCGGGTTCTTGATTTCATGCGCCACATCGGCGGCAAAGGACTCGTTCGCCTCGATCCGGTCATAGAGGGCCTCGGTCATATTGCGCAACTGGCGCGACAGTTCCCCGATTTCGTCCGGACGTTCGCTCATGTCGGGGATATCTACGCGCTCCGGCCCCACGCGGCCGGTTTTCTGGATACTGCCGCGCCGCGCCGCTTCGGCCAGATCGCGCAGCGGTCGCCCGATGGTGTTGGCCAGCGCAAAGGACAAAAGGACTGAGGACACAATCGCCAGAAAGAACACCTGCAAAATCTGTTTCCGTTCGCCGCTCAGATAGCTGTCGATCTCGCCGCCGAGCGTGGACAGAACCAGCGCCCCGATGTTCTGCCCGTCAACCGTGATCGGCATACCGGCGGTGATGATAGTTTGTTCGGCAGCGTTCCGGGTAACCACAAGGTTGGGGCGCCCGCTCCGTATCGATTGTAGCGCCACCTCGACATTGTCGGCATGTTGTTCCGGCGTTTCCTCAACCGTCACGGGCGATTTGAACACGGCAGACAAACGGTTGGTAACATCCGACAGGATATCGTCGAGCGAGTTGGTGCGGCCGGGCAGGTTGACTTCGACCGGTTTGAATACCTCCGGCCGCCCGTCCACGCTGGTCAGCAGGGTGCCGTCGGCCGAATATATCTGTACGCGGGAGTTTATCGGCCGGCTCAGCCGTTCCAGCAAGCCGAACACCTGCGGATCGAGCATATCGTCGCGACCGCTCGTTTCCAGTTGCTGTGCCAGCGTTATGGACAGGACCTGCGCGTCGGCCACCAGGGTTCGCTTGCGCAAATCGATCACGCCCTCGCGCGTCTGGTTCAGAAACAGGATCCCCGTCACCAGCAGGCTGAGCGCCACAAGGTTGAAGGTGATGATCTTGCGGGTCAGCGGAGAGCGGGTGCTGGACATGGCCCCGCCAAAACGCGACCGCATGTTCTGCAGCGCAGGCGCCGCCGGTCCGGTTTTCTCCCGCGTATTCGCCATCAGGCCTCGATGAACCGGTAGCCGACTCCGTAAAGCGTCTCGATCGAGGAAAAGTCCTTGTCGTGCGCGCGGAATTTCTTGCGCAGGCGCTTGATATGGCTGTCGATGGTGCGGTCGTCGACATAGACCTGATCGTCATAGGCCACATCCATCAACTGGTCGCGGCTCTTGACCACATCGGGGCGGATGGCCAGCGACTGCAGGATCAGGAATTCGGTCACGGTCAGAGAGACATCCATGCCCTTCCACGTCACCTTGTGGCGCAACGGATCCATGGTCAGGCTGCCGGTGGTGAAGGCCGTCTGCGCCGGCTCGCGACCTCCGTCCGCCTGTCCGCCGCTTGCTTCCTTGCGGCGCAGGATCGCCTTGATCCGCTCGATCAGCAGCCGTTGCGAGAACGGCTTGCGCATATAGTCGTCCGCCCCCATGCGCAGGCCCAGAACCTCGTCGATCTCGTCATCCTTGGAGGTCAGGAAAATCACCGGCATTTCCGAGGTTTGGCGCAAGCGGCGCAACAGTTCCATTCCGTCCATGCGCGGCATCTTGATGTCGAACACGCCCAGATCCGGCTCGTCGTTCAGGAGGGCCGACAGGGCCGAAACCCCGTCCGTGTGCGTTTCCACATCGAACCCTTCGGATTCGAGCGCCATCGAAACCGATGTCAGAATATTGCGATCATCGTCCACCAGAATGATTCTTGCCATGTTCAGCCCCCTTGCGCGTATTCCGCTGCGACCTATCATTGCGGAATGCGGGCAGCGTTGCAACAATCGTTTCGCATTGCGTGTGGAATTATCATCATAATTGTGCGCTGCGGCAAAACTTCCCGTTTTCACGGGTGGATTCATAAAACCGTCATGTTATAGGGAAGTCCTTACTATGCTGCACGGAAGAATCAGCATTCAGGTGCTGGCGCTTTTGTCGGGATTGGCCCTCCCGAATTTGCGGCAACATCTTTATGTTTGAGGGGTCGGTCATGGCACTGCACCTGCTCCTCGCGTTCTAAGGATCACGCAATCATGGAAACCGGCAAGGTCAATCCGGCACAGACGCTGGAAAAGACAGGTATTTCAGGCGTCAAAACAGCCCACTACAATCTGCAACTCGCTGCCCTGATACAGGAAGCCGTGGCACGCGGCGAAGGCGAAATCGGCAACGGCGGCACGTTCCTCGTGTCCACCGGCAAGCATACCGGCCGTTCGCCCAACGACAAATTCGTCGTTCGCGAGCCTTCGGTCGAAGACACCATCTGGTGGGAAAACAACAAGCCGATGGCGCCCGAGGCATTCGACCGCCTGCACGCGGACATGCTCGAGCACATGAAAGGCGGCGAATATTTCGTCAACGACCTGTTCGGCGGCGCCGATCCGGCCCATCGCCTGAATGTGCGTGTCATCACCGAACTGGCCTGGCACTCGCTGTTCATCCGTCACATGCTGCGCCGTCCCGAACTGGAGGAAATCGAGACCTTCGAGGCCGATTTCACCATCATTAACTGCCCGACCTTCAAGGCCGACCCCGAGCGCCACGGTTGCCGCTCCGAAACCGTGATCGCCATTTCCTTCGAGAAAAAACTGATCCTGATCGGCGATACCTCCTATGCCGGCGAAATCAAGAAGGGTGTGTTCTCGGTCCTCAACTACATCCTGCCGGGCAAGGGCGTCATGGCGATGCACTGCTCTGCCAACCACGCCCCCGACGACCCCGAGGATTCCGCCATCTTCTTCGGCCTGTCCGGCACCGGCAAAACCACGCTTTCGGCCGATCCCGAGCGTGTGCTGATCGGCGACGACGAACATGGCTGGTCCGACGAGGGCATCTTCAACTTCGAGGGGGGCTGCTACGCCAAGACCATCAACCTCTCCGAGGAAGCCGAGCCGGAAATCTATGCCACGACGAAGAAATTCGCGACGGTGATCGAAAACATGGTTTACGATCCCTACACCCGCGAACTGGACTTTGCCGACGACAGCCTGACGCCGAACATGCGCTGCGCCTATCCGCTGGAATACATCTCCAACGCGTCGGAAACCTCGCGCGGGGGCGTGCCGAAAAACGTCATCATGCTGACCTGCGACGCCTTCGGGGTGCTGCCGCCGATCGCGCGTCTGACACCGGCGCAGGCCATGTATCATTTCATGTCCGGCTTCACCGCCAAGGTGCCAGGCACCGAAAAGGGCGTGACCGAGCCGATCCCGACCTTCTCCACCTGTTTCGGTGCCCCCTTCATGCCGCGCCGGCCGGAGGTTTACGGCAATCTGCTACGCCGGAAAATCGCCGAGACCGGCGCTCATTGCTGGCTGGTCAACACCGGCTGGACCGGCGGGCCGAAGGGTAAAGGCGGCTCCCGCATGCCGATCCGCGCCACCCGTGCGCTGCTGACGGCGGCGCTCGACGGTTCCATGGCCGAGCGCGAATTCCGCATCGACCCGAACTTCGGCTTCGAGGTTCCGGTATCGGTCAAGGGCATTGCCAAGGTTCTGCTCGACCCGCGCCAGACCTGGGAACATGGCGAGGAATACGACGAGCAGGCCGCCAAGCTGGCCAATATGTTCGCCGACAACTTCAAGCAATACGAAGCCTATGTCGACGACGAGGTTCTGGCCGCTGCCATCAAGGCGCAATAGGCGCAAAACACTTGACAAAATGACGGCGCCGCCCCGAAAAGGGCGGCGTCTTTTCGTTACAGGAAACCCATGGGCAATTTCGCGGTATCATCCGGCCACCACCTGACCACCGAAGCCGCAGCCGAGGTCCTGCGCGCCGGCGGCACCGCTGTCGACGCCGCCATCGCCGGTGCGCTGATGTCAGCGATTGCCGAGCCGGTCCTGTCCTCGCCGCTCGCCGGCGGTTTCATGATGGTCGCGCCCGCAAGCGGCAAGGCCCGTCTGCTCGACGCCTTTGTGCAAACCCCGAAACGTAAACGCACCGACACCGATCTGCGCGAAATCGAGGTCGATTTCGGCGAAACCCGCCAGATTTTCCACTGCGGGGCAGGGACCATTGCTACCCCCGGTCTGATCCCCGGCCTGTTCGAGGCACACAAACGTTTCGGTCGCATTCCCATGCCCGAACTGGCCGCCCCCGCCATTGCCGCTGCGCGCGAAGGCGTGGCCATGACCGCCTTTCAGGCGGAGGTCCTCGGCTACGTCGAGCCGATTTTCCGCGCTTCGCCCGAATCCGAGGCCCTCTATACCGCCAGCGGCAGGTTGCTCGGTGCGGGCGACACCCTGCGTAACCCCGAAATGGCCGACGTGCTGGAGGTCATGGCGATCGAGGGCGCCCGTTTCATTCAGGAAGGCGAGGTCGCGCAGGCGCTGCTATCGCTGGAGGGCAGCCATCTGGGCGCCGACGACCTGAAAGCCTACCGCCCCGTCTGGCGCGACCCGTTGCAGGTCACCCGCCGCGGTGTCGAGGTGGACCTGAACCCTTCGCCCTCCCTCGGCGGCGTGCAAATCGCGCTTGCGCTGCAGGCCTTGCCGGACAATCCCGACGACACGCTGCTGGCGCAATGCCTGTATGAAATCGCCCGCATTCGCAAATCCCGCGACCTCGACCATCATCCGGCAGAGGGCGCAGCAATCCTGCTGGACCCACAAACCGTATCATCCTTGCGCAAAACCCTGCGCGACCATCAGGCGGCCACGCGCGGCACCACCCATATCTCGGTCATCGGCTCCGATGGCACGGGCGTCGCTCTCACCCATTCCAACGGCGAGGGCTGCGGGCTGCTCGTCCCCGGCACCGGCATCATGGCCAACAACATGCTGGGCGAGGACGATCTGGTTCCCGACGGCCCCGATTCATGGCACGAGGACACGCGCCTTGCCTCCATGATGTGCCCGATGGCGCTGCGCAGGGAGGGCGAATTGACCATGCTCGGCTCCGGCGGATCCAATCGCATCCGTTCGGCACTGGCACAGGTGGCGCTGGGCCTGACCGACCGGAACGAGCGGCTGGAGCAGGCCATCACCGCTCCGCGCCTGCATGTGGAAACGGACACCGCGCAAGTGCTGGATTTCGAGGATACCGGCAGCGGGGAACGCCGCGAAAGCCTGCTGGCCGCTTTCCCCGATGCCAACGCATGGCCGCAGGCCAGGATGTTCTTCGGGGGGGTCCACGCCGCCCGTCGCACCGCCAAGGGGGGATTCGAGGCTGCAGGCGACCCCCGCCGTTCCGGCCACACCCTAACCGGTTAGCCCGCGCCGCAACAGGTTCAGCCCCGCCAGCACCAGAACCACCAGCGTTGCCTTGCGGAATTTCTCCTGATCCAGCCGGTCATGCACCCGATACCCCAGCGCCATTCCCGCCATCGCGGGCAGCACCATCCACAGCGACAGCGGCAGCGTCACCGGCCCCAGAAGGCCCGAGCGCACATGCGCCCCCGACAACACGATGGAGCCGACCAGAAAGGAAATCCCCTGCACCCGCACCACCTCGCGTTTCGGGATATCCTGCGAGAGAAGAAACAGGATGATCGGCGGGCCCCAGACCCCCGACAGCCCGCCGAAAAAACCTGAAACGACCCCTACCAGAGGTTCGATCTTGCGCGCCAGTCCGGCAGAAATATGCGGTATCCAACCGCTGATCCGGATGGCGGCAAACAGCGTCACCCCTGTGCCGAGCGCCATGAACAGCACATGGTCCGAAATCACCGTCACCAATTGCGCAAAGGCATAGATCGACACCAGCAACACCGCATTCAGCCGCCAGTATTTGCGCACCGATTGCCATGCCTCGCCCAGACCGTTGCGCAAGGATTGCCAGATATTTGTGAACAGGCTCGGCAGGATCAGCGCGGCAATGGCGATCTCGGCCGGCATGATGGAGCCGATCCCGCTGATCGCGATCATCGGCAGGGCAAACCCGACCGCCCCTTTGGTAAACCCGCCGAAAAACATGACCCCGAACGCCAGCCCGAGGGCCAGCATCCCGTATTCGCTCGCGAGGGTCTCAAGGGCTTGCATGCCCCCTACGCCGCACTTCCGCCGACCGTCAGTCCGCCGATCAGCAGCGTTGGCTGTCCGACGCCCACCGGCACCGACTGCCCCGCCTTGCCGCAGGAACCGATGCCCGGATCAAGCGCCATGTCGTTGCCGATGGCACGGATGTTTTTCAACGCCGTCGCCCCGTCCCCGATCAGGGTCGCACCTTTGACCGGATTGCCGACGACACCGTTTTTCACGCGATACGCCTCGGTGCAGCTGAACACGAACTTGCCGTTGGTGATATCCACCTGCCCGCCGCCGAACCCGACCGCGTAAATCCCGTCCTCGACGCCGGCCAGCACCTCGGCAGGATCAAGCGTCCCGCCCAGCATGATCGTGTTGGTCATCCGCGGCATCGGCGCATGGGCATAGCTCTGGCGCCGCCCGTTGCCCGTCGCCTCGACCCCCATCAACCGCGCGTTCTGCCGGTCCTGCATGTATCCCACAAGGATCCCGTCCTCGATCAGCACATTGCGCTGCGTCGGCGTGCCCTCGTCATCGAACGACAGGGAGCCGCGCCGGTCGGGAATGGTGCCGTCATCCACCACCGTCACCCCCTCGGCGGCGATCCGTTTGCCCATCAGTTCGGCAAAGGCGCTGGAGCCTTTGCGGTTGAAGTCCCCCTCCAGCCCGTGCCCGATCGCCTCGTGCAGCAGGATCCCCGGCCAGCCGTTGCCCAGCACCACATCCATGACCCCCGCCGGCGCGTCCTCGGCCTCCAGATTGACCAGTGCGATACGCAAGGCCTCTTTCGCCACTTCCTGCCAATGGTCGCGGGTCAGCAGTTGCGCCATCCCGTGCCGTCCGCCGGTGGCATGGTGGCCACTTTCGCGCCGCCCGTTCTTTTCGACGATCACCGATATGTTGATCCCCGTTAGCGGCCGCGCCTCGGACAGATGCACCCCGTCGGGCCGCAGGATATCCACCTCCTGCATCGAGGCCGACAGGCTGGCCGAAACCTGCACCACCTTCGGGTCAAGCGCGCGGGCATAGGCGTCGATCTCGCGCAGCACCTCGATTTTCACCGGAAAGCTCGCATCCTGAAACGGGTCGCGGTCGGTATAGAGCCGCTGGTTCGTTGCCCGTGGCGGTGGCGCCATTGTGCCGCCGCCGTCCCCGACTGCCAGCCGCGCGGTTTCCGCCGCCCGCTTCAGCGCCGCCTCGGAAATCTCCGAGGAATGGGCATACCCTGCCGTTTCCCCCAGAATCGCCCGCATCCCGAACCCTTCGGAGGCGTCGTAGCTCGCGGTTTTGATCCGCCCGTCATCCAGCACCAGTGCCTCGGAACGCCGCCGTTCCAGAAAAAGCTCCCCGTCATCGGCGCCATCGGTGGCGGCACGCAGGGTTTTCAGGCTCTGCTCCGGGTCGAGATTCGTCTCGAAAGGGCGGAACTTTGCATTGGCTTCGGTCATTGTCTTTCCTCTAACAGCAAGGGAAATCGGTATTATTCCCATTAGCGGCTGAATGCCGCAAAGGTCCACCTTGTTTTCTGTCCATTTATGTGGTTTTTGATCTAGATCAATAAAACAGAATCCTGCACCATTGAAAAAGCAGGATTTTCTATAAAGTGCGGCAAGCACAAACCAGGGGACTGAACAATGCGGATTGGCGTTTTCTTCACTAAATTGGCGGCTTTTCTGACGGCAGCGACCGTTTCCGGCGCCGCATGGGCGCAGGACAACCTGCAGGATCTGGAGCGGGTCGGCAAGCCGATTCCGGGCGGCAAGGGGTTTCAGCCTGCCGCAACCGAACTGGCGCGTGACCTGCAATGGCTGGACGGGATGATCCTGTGGATCATCACCATCATCACGCTGTTTGTCACGGCGCTGCTTGTCTATGCAATGATCCGTTACCGGGCCAAGCGCAATCCGGAGCCGGCGCGCTTCACACACCATTCCGCTATCGAGGTTACCTGGACCGTCGTGCCGATCCTGATCCTGATCGTTATCGGCTCGTTCTCGTTGCCGATCCTGTTCAAGCAGCTGGAAATCCCCGAATCCGACATCACCATCAAGGTCACGGGCAACCAGTGGTACTGGACCTATGAATACCCCGAAGCCGGTTTCGAGTTCGACGCCAACATGATCGGCGTCGGCGAGGCGGGCCTGACCGAAGATGTCAGGGCCGAACTGGCCGAATACGGCTATTCCGGCGACGAGTTCCTGCTGGCCACCGACAATGCGGTTGTCGTGCCGGTCAACGCGGTTGTCCGCCTGCAGATCACGGCTTCGGACGTTATCCATTCCTGGACCATTCCGGCCTTCGGCGTGAAGCTCGATGCCATCCCGGGCCGTTTGCAGGAAACATGGTTCGCGGCAGAGAAAGAAGGCGTCTACTTCGGCCAGTGTTCGGAGCTGTGCGGCATCAACCACGCCTATATGCCGATCACCGTCAAAGTCGTCTCGCAGGAGGTCTACGACGAATGGCTGGAAGGGGCGCAGGCGGAGTTTGCCGGTCTGGAAACATCCGTAACCGTCGCTTCGGCTGACTAGGGAAAACCGTAATGACCGACGCGACATTCAGCAGCACGGAGCGGGAATACGAGGCACAGTTCGACGATTATGTCGAATTGCTGAAACCCCGTGTCATGCGTCTGGTGATTTTCACCGCGCTGGTCGGCATGGTCGCGGCACCGGTGGCCGTGCACCCGGTAATCGCTCTGGCAACCATTCTGTGTATCGCGGTGGGGGCAGGGGCCTCGGGCGCGCTCAACATGTGGTGGGATTCCGACATCGACGCGGTGATGAAACGCACGGTCAACCGTCCCGTTCCCTCGGGTCGTGTCAAGCGCGCCGAGGCACTGGCTATCGGCCTGACCCTGTCGTTCATGGCGGTGATCATGCTCGGCCTGTTCGGCAACGAGCTGGCCGCCGGTCTGCTGGCCTTTACCATCTTTTTCTATGTCGTGATCTATTCGATGTGGCTCAAACGCAGCACGCCGCAGAACATCGTGATCGGTGGCGCTGCCGGAGCCTTCCCGCCGATGATCGGCTGGGCCGTGGCCACAGGCGGTATCAGTATCGAGAGCGTGCTGATGTTCGCCCTGATCTTTGTCTGGACGCCGCCACACTTCTGGGCGCTGGCCCTGTTCCGCAATGACGACTACACCGCGGCGGGGGTTCCCATGCTGCCGGTGACCAAAGGCACGCGGGTCACGCGCAACCATATCCTTGCCTATACGCTGCTGCTGGTGCCGATCGCCATCGCTCCCGCTTTCACCCAGATCGGCGGTGTGGTCTATTTCACCGTCGCCGTGGTGCTGAACGCGGTTTTCGTTTACGGCGCCTTGTGTATCTGGCGCCGCGACGACGCGGCGGCCGGGGCGGATTCCTATCGCGCGGAAAAACGGTTCTTCGGCTTTTCCATCCTCTATCTTTTCGTCCATTTCGTGGCAATCATGCTGGAGGCCGTCCTGCGCGCCTTCGATCTGGGCGTCACCAACTGGCCAGTGTGGTATTGACATGAGCGGCATTCACCCCGAACACGAACTTCATACGCGGCGGCGCGGGCGCAATATGTGGCTCGGGCTGGTGCTGGGGGCTTTCGTCACCCTGATTTTTGCCGTTACCATGGTCAAGCTGTCTGAGCCGCAGAACGAGAACCCGCGCGCCCCGAATTACTCCGCAACGGCGGGAGTGTCCGAATGAGCCTTACACCCAAAACCAAATCCGTCCTGTCGCTTGTGGGCGTGGTTGCCTTCATGACCGTTATGGCATGGTCGGCCGTGCCGTTCTACAACTGGTTCTGCAAGGTCACAGGTTACGGCGGCACCACCACAACCGCTTCCGTCGGCTCGGACGAGATCCTCGACCGGACGATCACCATCCGTTTCGATGCCTCGCTCGATCGCGACATGCCGTGGGAATTCCGGCCCATGCAAACCAAAATGGACATACGCATTGGCGAGGTCGGCCTGGCCTTCTACGAAGCCTACAACCCCACCGACCGCGTTATTGCAGGCTCCGCCACCTACAACGTGGCACCGTTTTCCGCCGGAAACTTTTTCAGCAAGATCGCCTGCTTCTGCTTTACCGAACAGGTTCTGCAGCCCGGGCAGCGTGTCCAGATGCCGGTCACATTCTATGTCGATCCGGATATTGTCGAGGACGCCGACGGGAAATATGTGAATTCCATCACGCTTTCCTATACATTCTATGAAACCGACCTGCCCGAAGACGCGCAGGTCACAAGTGCCGATCCGCTAGACGGACAAGAAACCACTGCGGTAAACTGACCGCACAAGTGATAATAAAAGAGGGACCCAACATGGCGCACGAAAAAAACCACGACTACCATATCCTGCCACCCAGCCCGTGGCCGTTTCTTGGCGCACTCGGCGCTTTTGTCATGCTCTTCGGCGCGGTCATGTATATGCAGGACGGCGGCCCGTGGGTCATGCTCATCGGCCTCGCGCTGGTGCTTTATGTCATGTATACATGGTGGTACGACATCGTGATCGAGGCCCGCACCGGCGATCATACGCCTGTGGTGCAGATCGGCCTGCGCTATGGCGTGATCCTGTTCATCACCTCCGAGGTCATGTTCTTCGTCGCGTGGTTCTGGTCCTTCTTCAAGGCCGCCCTTTACCCGACCGAGGCTGCCGGCGGTACCTGGCCGCCCCCCGGCATCGAAACGCTCGACGCCTTCCATATTCCGCTGATCAACACGCTGATCCTGCTGCTGTCCGGCGCGGCCGTGACATGGGCACACCATGCGCTGGTGCATGAAAACAACCGCAAGGCCCTGATCCAGGGGCTTGCCCTCGGTATTGCTCTCGGCCTGGTCTTTACCATGCTGCAGATCTATGAATACGGCAGCGCTACCTTTTCCTTCTCGGGCAATATCTATGGCGCGAACTTCTACATGGCCACCGGCTTCCACGGCTTTCATGTGATCGTCGGCACCATCTTCCTGTTTATCTGCCTGTTGCGCGCGTTGAAGGGCGATTTCACCCCGACCCAGCATGTGGGATTCGAGGCGGCCGCCTGGTATTGGCACTTCGTCGATGTTGTCTGGCTGTTCCTCTTCGCCTCGATCTATATCTGGGGCGGCTGACCGGATACGACGGGGCGCGGCGGGGCTGCTGCCTCACCCCGTCCGGAATACGCGCGGGTTCCCCACGGGAGCTCGCGTTTTCGTTTGAAAGGATGCGCTCATGAACCGCCGTATGGCTCTTGCAACGTTTTTCGGCCTCGCCGGAGCCGCGATCCTGTTCTCCCTCGGCACATGGCAGTTGCAACGCCTGAACTGGAAAACCGACCTGCTGGCCGGTATCGCCGCGCGCCTCGAGCAGCCTGCCGTTGCTCTGCCGGCCAATCCCGATCCGGTAGACGACGAATATCTGCGGGTGACGGTTTCCGGCGTGATCGAGCCGGTGGAACTCCATGTCCTCACCTCCGGTGATCTCGGCCCCGGCTTCAAGGTGATCTCGCCGATGGTGCTGGCGGACGGTCGCCGCATCCTGATCGACCGCGGTTATATCGGCGAAACCGGAAAGAACACTCCGCGCAAGGGCGGACCGGCCACCGTTACCGGCGCACTTGTCTGGCCCGAGGAAACCGACAGCTTCGTCCCCGCACCCAATCTGGAACGCAACATCTGGTTTGCCCGCGACGTGGCAATGATGGCCGACACCCTGAAAACCGAGCCGGTCATGATTTCGGTTACCACCACGGACAACACCGACGGGGTCCTGCCGCAACCCGTCTCGATCAACATTTCCAACCGGCACATGGAATATGTGCTGACATGGTATTCCATGGCAATTATCTGGATCGGGATGACAGGCTACGCCGTTTGGCGTATCAAGCGCCAAACAGACTGATTCAGGAAACCCGATGCGTTATATTTCTACCCGTGGTCAGGCCCCCGCGCTGACATTCGAACAGGCCATGCTGACGGGCCTCGCCCGCGACGGCGGGCTTTATGTCCCCGAGAGCTGGCCGCAGATGTCGCCGGACGAAATCGCCGCCCTTGCCGGCCTGTCCTACGAGGATGTCGCCTTCCGCGTCATGAAACCCTTCATCGGCGATACTTTCACCGACACCGAATTCCGCGCCATCATCGAACGTGCCTATGCGGGCTTCCACCACGACGCCCGTGTGCCGCTGGTGCAGCTTGGCGCCAACGACTTCCTGCTGGAACTGCACCACGGCCCGACGCTGGCCTTCAAGGATGTGGCCATGCAGCTTATCGGCCAGATGTTCGAGGCCGCCCTGACCCGCAAGAACGAGCGTGTCACCATCGTCGGCGCCACCTCCGGCGACACCGGCTCGGCAGCGATCGAGGCGTTCCGCGGTCTCGATTCCGTCGATGTGTTCATCATGTATCCGCATGGCCGCGTCTCCGACGTGCAGCGCCGGCAGATGACCACGCCGGATGACGCCAATATCCACGCCCTCGCGGTGGATGGCGATTTCGACGATTGTCAGGCCCGTCTGAAGGACATGTTCAACGATTTCGACTTCCGCGACGGGGTGAAGCTGGCCGGCGTGAATTCGATCAACTGGGCGCGGGTGCTGGCGCAGGTGGTTTATTACTTCACCGCCGCCGTCTCGCTCGGCGCGCCGATGCGCAAGGTTTCCTTTACCGTGCCGACCGGTAATTTCGGCGATGTTTTCGCCGGATATGTCGCCAAACGCATGGGCCTGCCCATCGACCGTCTGGTGATCGCCACCAACCAGAACGACATCCTGCACCGGACCCTGGCCAGCGGCGACCACTCCAAGAGCGGCGTGACCCCCTCGATCAGCCCGTCGATGGATATTCAGGTCTCGTCGAATTTCGAGCGCCTGCTGTTCGACCTCTACGACCGCGAAGGCGCCGCCGTGGCGCAACTGATGGACGACCTGAAGGAGCGGGGCGGCTTCACCCTCTCGCAAGGGGCGCTGGAACGCTTGCGCGCCGAATTCGACTCCGGCCGCTGTTCCGAGGAAGAAACCGCCGAAACCATCCGTTTCGCGCAGGAACACTACGGTCAGGTGCTGTGCCCCCATTCCGCCGTCGCCCTGAAGGTGGCGCGCGAACAGCGCGGCGATCCGGCAACGCCGATGGTGATCCTCGCCACCGCCCACGCCGCCAAATTCCCCGACGCGGTCGAGGCCGCCTGCGGCATCCGCCCCGCGCTGCCGCCGCATATGGCCGACCTGTTCGAGCGCAAGGAACGTTTCACCCGTGTCGCCAACGATCTGAGCGCGATCGAGGATATTATTCGCAAGGAGGCCCGCGCGTGAGCGTGCGACTCCACACCCTCGCCAACGGGTTCCGCATCGTCACCGAGGATATGCCCGGCCTGAAATCCGCCACCCTCGGCATCTGGGTCGATGCGGGGGCGCGCCACGAGCGGCCGGAACAGAACGGCATCGCGCATTTCCTCGAACACATGGCCTTCAAGGGCACCGGCCGCCGCTCGGCGCTGGAGATTGCCGAGGCGATCGAGAACGTCGGCGGCTACATCAACGCCTATACCAGCCGCGAGACCACGGCCTATTACGCCCGCGTGTTGCAGGACGACGTGCCGCTGGCGCTGGATGTGATCGCCGACATCCTGCTGGATCCGGCGTTCGATCCGCATGAAATCGAAACCGAACGCGGCGTGATCCTGTCGGAAATCGGCCAGTCCCTCGACACCCCCGACGATATTATCTTCGACTGGTTGCAGGAAACCGCCTTTCCGGACCAGCCCATGGGCCGCCCGATCCTCGGCCCCGCCGAACGGGTGCGGGCCTTCATGCGTGACGATCTCGCGGGTTTTGTGCGGGAATACTACGGCCCCGAACAGATGATCCTGTCGGCGGCGGGCGGCATCGACCACGACGCCATCGTCAAAACCGCCGAGAATCTTTTTGGCCATCTGCCCCGCCGCCTCGCCGCCACCGCCCCGCCTGCCAATTTCGTCGGCGGCGAGAAACGCGAGATCAAGGATCTGGAACAGGCCCATTTCACCCTCGCATTCGAAGCCCCCGGCTGGCGCGACGATGCCGTCTATACCAGCCAGATTTTCGCCGCGACCATGGGCGGGGGCATGTCCTCGCGCCTGTTTCAGGAAGCGCGGGAAAAACGCGGGCTGTGCTACACCATTTTCGCACAGGCCTCGGCGCACGAGGATACCGGCCTGTTCACCATCTATGCCGGCACCGGCGGCGAGCAGATCGCGGAACTGGCCGACCTGACCATTGCCGAGCTGCGCCGTGCCGGCGACGACATGTCGG